>JAHYJQ010000165.1 GCA_019429025.1 Trueperaceae bacterium
GTCGCCCGCAGGCGGGCGCCCGCCAGCCGCATGCCGCGGTCGATGCCCCAGCGGCGGGCGGCGGGGTTGGCGTGCAGCACCCGCCCCTCGTCGCAGGCCACCAGCGGGGTGCGGGCCAGCCCGGGCTCCCGACGCTCGGCCAGCCACAGGGGGAAGGGCTCGACGACGACGGCCACCAGGCGCGTGGCATCGGCGTGTCGCGGGGTCGGGCCGCGGCCCCGGGTCGGCGCGGCGCGGGGGGCGGAAGGGGGCGGCGGACCGCCGGTGGCGGCCGGCCGCTGGGCGGGGGAACGCGTGTCCATCGTGCGTCCTTCGGGTGCTACGATGCCCACAGCACCAGGGGCGAGGTGCGCGCTACCGCGCGCGTCGGCGTCTTGGGGCGGAGCGAGGGCGCGTCCTCCATGCTTGCCGGCTCGGGGATGCGCCTTCGTCGTCGTTCGTGCGGGTGGGCCCTCGGGCCCGGGGGTCAACGGCCGGCGGCACCTCCCTCGACGAGCAGGTCGTGCAGGACGTCGCCGCGCAGGAGCCCGCGGTAGACGCCGTCGACCCGCAGGTCGGCGGGCGCCACCTCGAGCGTGGGGTAGGCCGGGTTGTGCGGCCGCAGCCGGTAGCGCGTCGGGCGCCGCGCCGGCCCCGACCAGCCGAGGTACTTCAGGGTGCTCTCGTCGTCGCCGACGCGCACCGCGCAGATCTCGCCCTGCCGCTCGGGCGCGCGGCGCTGCAGCAGCACGACGTCGCCCGCCTCGATCCGGTCGGCCATCGAGTCGCCACGCACCCGCAGCGCGAAGTGGTCGTCGCGCCCGCGCAGCGCCAGGAAGCCCTCCGCCACGGGCTCCTCGCCGACCGGCAGGCCGGCCGCGATCTCGCCGTACAGCGGCACCCCGCGCGCGGCCCCCAGCAGCGTCACCTCGGGTGGGCGGCCTGGCCCCCGCGGCGTCACCCGCAGGTGGCCCTTGGCCGCCAGCGCCTCCAGGTGCTCGCGCAGCGTGGGGTAGCGGATGCCGAAGCGGCGGGCGAGCTCGCTGAGTTCGGGCGGCCGGCCGTCGCGCGCCTGCGCCTCGCGCAGGGCGTCGAGGATACGGAGCTGCTTGAGCGGCGGGCGGGGCATCGGACCTCCTCCTGATACCCTGAATTACTCAGGGTAAGGCCCAGGATAGGGGATGGGGCGCGGGGCGTCAAGCCGACCGCGACCGCGCGCCGCTCAGCCGCGGTCGCCCGGGGCCGCGCGCCCCGCCAGCCGCTCCGCGTACGCGCGACCCGCCGCGAAGGCCGCCGCCTCGTCCTCGGCCGGGATCCCGGCGCCCATGACCCCGGGGACGCCCGCGACCGACGCCGGCGCGAGCACCACGCGCGGCGTCGTGCTGCGCACGCCGTGCGCGTTCTCCCCGGCGGTGCCGGGGGCGAGGAGCAGCGTGGCGCCGAGCGCGAGGTTCGCCAGCGGCACGAGCGCCAGCAACATCCACCGCCCGCTCCTGCCCAGGTCGTGCAGGCGCCGCACCCCGAACGACGCGACCCCGAGGCCGTACACCGCCGCGGCCAACGCGGCGAAGCCGAAGACGGTGGCGTTCACGAGCGCGCCGCCCTCGGCGAAGGCGATCACCGGGGCCACGAGGACCAGGGAGGCGACCGACACCCCGAAGCCCACCCACGACGGCGTGCCACACGAGGAGGTAGACGACGAACTCGGCGCGCCCGATCCGGCCGCCGAAGCTCAGCGGCGACCAGCGGCGCGCGGCCAGCCGCCAGGCGTCGTTCGGGGGGCGGGTGTCGGCGTCTTCGTTCATGTGGCTGCGCATCCTACCAGCGTGCCGGCGCGGGGCCTAACCGACCCCCCGCGCCATCGCGCGGCTGGCCTCGAGCGGCACCGCCGCGCCGGCGGCGGCCAGCGGCACGGTGTCACCGACCTGGACACCGCACTCGGGCCCCGTCTGCACCACCACCCGCAGGCCCTCGCCCTGCAGCAGCTGGCAGGTGTAGGTCAGGTCGTGGCCCTTGAACTCGCGCTGCAGCACCCGCGCGGGCACGCCGTGCCCGCCGGGGCGGAACGACAGCGCCTCGGGGCGCAGCGAGACCATCACCTGGCCCTGCGCCGGCCGCGCCAGCGGCAGGTCGCCGAGCGGCGTCCGCGCGACGCGCCCGAGCCCCTCGCCGCGCAGCAGGTTGGTGCGGCCCAGGAAGCTGGCGACGAAGGCCGTGCGCGGGCGGGCGTAGACCTCCTCCGGCGCGCCGTCCTGCTCGAGGCGGCCCGCGCGCATGACCGCGATGCGGTCGGCGAAGGTCAGCGCCTCCTCCTGGTCGTGCGTGACCAGCACGGCGGTGGTGCCCGTGCGCTTGAGGATCGCCCGGACCTCGTCGCGGGTGCTGCCGCGCAGGGCGGCGTCGAGGTTGCTGAACGGCTCGTCGAGCAGGATGACCGCGGGCTGCGGCGCCAGCGCGCGCGCCAGCGCGACCCGCTGCTGCTGCCCGCCCGACAGCTGGTGCGGGTAGCGGCCCGCGAAGATCGTCAGCCCGACCAGGTCGAGCACCTCGGCGGCGCGCCGCTCGCGCCGCTCGCGGGTCGCGCCGCGCAGCCCGAAGGCGACGTTCTGCAGCACCGTCAGGTGGGGGAAGAGCGCGTAGTCCTGGAACACGAAGCCGATGCGTCGCCTGTCGGGCGGCACCCAGGTGTCCGGGCCCGCCACGGTGGCTCCGGCGATCCGCACCAAGCCGGCGTCGGGCATCTCGAAGCCGGCGATCAGCCGCAGCAGCGTGGTCTTGCCGCAGCCCGAGGGGCCGAGCAGGCAGACGATCTCGCCCGGCGCCACGTCGAGGCTCAGGTCCTCGACCGCCAGCTGGGCAGGCTGCAGGTAGCGCTTGGTGAGGGCCTCGAGGGAGACGACCGGTGGGGCGGGCGCGGCGTCCATGCGGCGAGCAGTCTACCGGGGAATCCCGAGCGGCCGTGTCGGCATGACCGCGCGGCAATGCGTCCACGGCCGCTGGCGCGGCCGCCCGCGGTGGCGTAGCGTGCGTGCATGCCACCGACGTTCGCCCTCGACGCCGCCACCTGGCGCGTGCACGACCTCGGGCGCGCGATCGACTTCTACCGGCGCCTCGGCTTCCGCGCCAGGCCCACGGGCGGCGCCTCCGTCGACCTCGTCCCCGGGGGCGCCACCCTGCCGGACGCGCCCGCCGTCCTGCGGCTCGTCGCCGGCCCGGCCGCGCCCGTCGCCGCGGGCCGCGGCGCCTACCACGTCGCCCTGAACGTCCCCGCCCGCCGCGACCTGGCCGCGACGCTGCACCGCGTGGCGGCCGACGGCACGCCCGTCGAGGGCTTCGCCGACCACCTCGTCAGCGAGGCGATGTACCTCCCCGACGCCGATGGCCACGGCCTCGAGTTCACCTGGGACCGACCGCGCGCGGCGTGGCAGTACCCGGGCGGCGCCCTGGCGATCGGCACCGACGCCCTCGACCTGCAGGGCCTGCTGGCCGAGCTCGGCGACGACCCCGAGCGCGAGGCGCACGTGCCCGAGGGCACCGTGCTCGGCCACGTGCACCTCTTCGCCGCCGATCCCGCGGCCGACGCCCGCTGGTACCGCGACGCGCTGGGCATGGACGAGGTGGTCAGCTTCGGGCCGTGGGGCACCTTCCTCGCGGCCGACGGCTACCACCACCACGTCGGCCTCCGCCGCGGCGCGGGCCCCACCGACCCGGCCCACGACCACGGGCTCGTCGAGGTCGAGGCGCGCGTCGACGAGGGGCGCTACGCCGCGCTCGAGGGGGACGAGGTCGACGGCGCCAAGGTCGTGTCGGCACCCTCGGGGCACCGCTGGCGGCTCCGGCGACTCACCGGCTCGTGAACGGCCGCGCCCCGCCCGTATGATGAACGCATGTTGAGCTTTGAGCGTTACGCGGCGGCCCGCGCGTTCCTCCGCGAACGCGCCCGGCCGCTCGAGCGACGCGCGTTCGAGAGCGATTTCGAGGGCGCCCCGTCCTGGCCCGTGTTCGACGAGCTGGCCCACTTCCAGAACCCCGATGGCGGCTTCGGCCATGGGCTGGAGCCCGACGCCCTGGCCGGTGCGAGCGGCGCCCTGGCGACGAGCCTGGCGCTGCACCGCCTCGCCGAGGCCGGCGCCTCCGCCGACCACCCCATGGTGGCGGCCGCGGTCGACTACCTGCGTGAGACGATCGACCCCACGTCTCGGACCTGGCGCATCGTGCCGGAGGCGACGGCCGAGGCCCCGCACGCCCCGTGGTGGGCCCAGGACGGCCTCGAGGCGCGCTTCCACGGCTTCACGCTCAACCCCAAGGCCGACATCGTCGCGCTGCTCTACACGCTCGGACCGGCCGCCGACGAGGGCTGGCTCGACGCGCTCGCCGAGGACGTCGTGCGCGAGGTCGAGGGACGCGCGGCGGCCGGCCTCGAGATGCACGACGTGATCAACGTCGTCCACCTGCTCGACGCGCCCCACCTGTCGCCGGGGCTGCGGCGTCGGCTGCTCGAGCTCATCGTCCCCGTCGCCCAGGAGAGCGTCGGGCACGGGCCGGGGGACTGGAACGGCTATGGCCTCAAGCCGCTCGCGCTGGCGCCGCGGCCCGACGCGGCCCTCGCGCCCGCGCTGGCCGGCGCCGTCGAGGCCCACCTCGACCACCTCGTGACGCTCCAGGCCGACGACGGCGCCTGGTGGCCCGAGTGGTCGTGGGGCGACGGGGTCTTCCCGGACGCGTGGGCCGACAGCCGGGTGGCGTGGGCGGGCATGCTCACGCTCGACGCGTTGCGGCAGCTGCGCGCGTACGGGCGGATCGAGGGCGTCTAGGCGTCGTTCGCCATCCCCGTTCGCCCCCGGGCGAGCGGCGAGGCCTATGCTGGACTCGAGGATTGCCGCTGGGCCGAGGCTTGACGCTCACCCCGGCCCGTGAGGGGCCGCATGGACCGCCGACGTCGTCGCTCGCCGCGCCACGTGGGCGGGCGCTTGATGCACCGGTCGGCGTCCCGCCGGCCGGCGTTCCGCCGGTCGCCGCGCGGCCTCGCGGTCCTGCTCGCGTGCTGGGTACTGGCGTCGGGGCCGGCGGTCGGGCAGGCCGAGTCGCCAGCGTTGGCCATCTTCGACGAGGTCGCCCAGCACCTGCGGGTCGCCTACGGCGGGGCCGTCCCCGCCCACCCCAGCCTGCTGCTCCCCGCCGCGCGGGCGGCGCTGGACGCGCGCTGTGCGCGGGTGGGCGACTGCCCGCAGGAACTGGGCCTCATGGCGCTCGAGGGGGTGCTGGCCGAGCTCGGCGACGCGCACACGCGGCTGATCTCCGCCGAGGCGGTCGCGCGGATGGCGCGCGAGGCGACCGATGACGACGAGCCACGGGTGATCGGGGTCGTCGTGCGCGCGCCCGTGGACGGGCTCGGGCTCGTGGTCCTCGACGCGGTCCCGGGCTCCGCGGCCGCCCGCGCGGGCCTCGCGCGCGGCGACCGGATCATGGCGGTCGACGGCGTGTTCCTCACGGCCGCCGCCGGCGAGCGGCTCGCGGTCCTGGAGGCGGCCGTCGCGCGCGGGGACCTGCGCGTGACGGTGCTGCGCGCCGGCGCGCCGCCGCGCGAGGTGGAGCTGGTCGCGGGCCCCGTGCCTGGCCAGCGGCCACCGTCGCTGTCATGGGTCGCCGAGGGCGTGGGGTGGCTGCGGATCCCGAGCCTGGTGCCCGCGGAGGTCGTCGCCACCGACGTACACCGGCTCGTGGCCGCGGCCGAGGCCGCCGGGGCGCACGCGCTGATCGTCGACCTGCGCGACGACCTCGGGGGCACCTACGACGCCGTCGTCGCCGTGGCGGGGGCCTTCCATGCGAGCGCCGGCCGCCTCTTCGTCGGCCCGCTGGTCGGCTTCGGCCTCCGCTGCGACGACGGCCTCTTGCGGGTGGTCGACCCGTTCGGGCGGACCCTCGTGAGCGACGCGCTGCCGGACGACGCGCGCTGGACAGGCGCCGTGGTCGTGCTGGTCAACGCCCACACGCAGTCCTCTGCCGAGTCGCTCGCCCTGGACCTGCAGCGCCACGCGGGCGCCCGCGTGGTCGGCGAGGCGACGGCCGGCCTGGCCAACACGGCGGTGCAGATGGTGCCGCTGTCGAACGGCATGCGCCTCGTCCTGACCGTCGCGACGGTGTACGACCTGGACGGCAGCCCGCTGCCGCCGCGGGTCACGCCGGACGTCTTCGTGCCCGACGATCCGCTGCGCCTCGCGGCGGGCCACGACGATCCGCTCGAGACCGCCATCGACCTGCTCGCGCCGCCACGGCCGTAGTGCGTCAGACGGGCGCCAGCGTGCCGGTCCAGATCATCCAACAGAGCACCGACTTGGCGGCCAGGCTGAGGACGATGTACGCCCGCTCGCCGTAGACGTAGTCGCGCCAGGGGCCGACCTTCTTGTACTGCAGCACCATGTTGACCGCGAAGATGTTGAAGAACACGAACAGGGTCGGGATGATCGCGTAGACGAAGCCGGGAGGCCCCTGGTCGCCGGAGTTGACGGCGCCGTAGAAGTACCAGAAGATCACGATCCAGGGGACGATGCCGGCGACGGAGCCGTAGACGAACGCCGTCCAGTCGACCTTCTTGGTGTAGTAGTTGTGGTACTCCATCATGATCCCGAAGAGGTTCATGGTGCCGTTGAGGGCGAAGATCAAGATGATGGCGCCGAGGTCCCAGATGCCGGTGAGCATGCCGATGAGCACGATCATCACCGAGGACGACAGGGCGTACTCGTAGAAGCGGACGGGGTTCATGCCGCGCCGCAGGTCGCGGGCGTAGCGCTCGAAGCCGATCGTCGCGAGGTACCCGTGGGCGACCGCGGAGATCAGCAGGAAGCTCGCGACGGCCGGGCCGAAGGGGAGCTCGTAGAACAGCTGCGGGTCGGGGGTGAGGCGCAGGGCGCCGTCGACGAACTGGGCGCCGAGGAAGTTGGTGAAGATCGGGTAGGTGGTGGCGTTGCTGACCGCGATCATGAACACGCCCTGCACGAGGTGCAGGACGCCCATGACGGCGTTGAAGCGGCGGAGGCCCCGCAGCCTCTCGTCGCTGACGGGCACGCGATCGGTGGCGGGCATGGTGGCGGTGGTCATCGTCCCTCGCAATCTCGGGTCTCGGCGGGCCCTGTCGCCAGCCTACACATGGTTAGGGCGCCGCGATTGGGGTCCGGGCTTACGGTCGTGGGCGCGCGGCGCCCC
>JAHYJQ010000166.1 GCA_019429025.1 Trueperaceae bacterium
GGCGGGGCCTCCGTCGACAGCCTGGTCGACGCCTTCGATGGAGCCTCGTCCGAGGTCGCGACCGTCGCGCCAGGAACCGTCCCGCTGCCAGCTGCGGCGCCGGACCTCAGCGAGCGCGAGGTCGCCATCCTGCGCTTGCTCGCGGCCGGGCGAGCCAACAAGGGCATCGCCAAGGACCTCGGCCTGTCGCCCAACACCGTCAAGTGGTACCTCAAGGGCCTGTTCGAGAAGCTCCATGCGAACGGTCGAGCGCAGGCCGTCAGTCGGGCGAAGGACGCGGGGCTGCTGTAGCCGACCCGAGCACGCGGCGCCCGCCGGTGCGTGGCACCGGCCACGTGGCCTACCTGAGGTCGCCGGCGGCTCTCACGTGCACCCCGGGCGCTCCGCTCCCAGCCGTTCCAGCACCAGCGCGGCGGCGCGCTGCGCCCCGTCGGCGACCACCGGAGGGTACGACACGTGCTCGCCCAGGTGCGCGACGATCGCGTCGGCCAGCGCGGCCGGCGACGTGGTCGAGGCCCGCATGCGCACGCCGGCGCCGTGCCGGGCCAGACGACCGGCGACCGTCACCTCCTGCTCCGCGTGACCCTCGACCGGGAAGTAGAGGAACGGGGTGCGAAGCACCTCCAGCTCGAGCGTGGTCGTGCCGCCGGCCTGCACGACCGCGAGGTCCGCCGCGGCGAAGTGGCGCCACAGCGCATCCACGTTGCCCCGACGCTCGACGCCGGCGGGCAGGTCGAGCGCCTCCGGGTCGATCCGCGGGCCGGCGACGACGACCATGCGCAGACCGGGTGCGCGCTGGGCCGCGAGCGGGAAGGCCCGGCCACAGAGCTCCAGGAGCTCGCGCCCGACCGAGGTGCCGCCCACCGAGCAGACGACGAGCGGTTCGTCGCCGTAGCCGAGCTGCCGCCGCCACGCGTCCCGGGCCGGCGCTTCGTCCTGCGGGAACGGAAGGACGTAGCCGACGAACCCGATGTGGCCCTGGGCATACCGGCGGCGCGGGGGAAGCAGCCAGCCGAAGCGGCGTTCGGGGACGTCCTCGAGCTCGCCGAAGAACAGCGCCGCGTTCCGGCCGCGGCGGGTCACGCGCCACTCCTGCGACCAGATCAGGTTCAGCGCCCACGCGCCGAGCCGCTCCGCGGCCCCGTGGGTGGTCGACTCCATGCCGAGGAAGTCGTACATCATGACGAACGGCACCGGCGGCAGGACGCGGAGGCCGAAGAAGTTCGCCACGAGGATCTCGTAGGTCTCGTCGCCGACGACCGCGGCGTAGCCGCCTCGGCGGGCGGCCCTGCCGATCAGGCGCGCGTTGTGGAACCACGCGGCCAAGGCTCGGTAGGTGTACGTCGTCAGGTTGAGGCGACCCGCCCGTGCCGTCGCCTCCGCCACGTCCGTCTCGCAGCGGTAGTCGCTCGCCTCGGGCGCCAGGCGTTCCCCCGCCGCGAGCAGTGCCTCGCGCGCCGGCGAGCCGGCGATCCACCGGATGTCGATCCGTGGGCAGCGCGCGCGCAGCGCGCGGGCGACGCCGAGGTCACGCTGGACGTGTCCGAGGCCGAGGGAGCCGCTGACGTACAGGATGTCCAGGACGCCGGGGGGCATGGGGTCGCCGCCGTTCCCGTCGGTGCCCGCGGAGGCACCCGTGTCGGTGGCCTTGCCCCGCGCACGGCGATGCGCGTGGAGTCGGGGGCGGGCCGCCGGTGCGTGCGCCTTCGACGCGCGCCGTGCGCTGCCCCCAGCATAGCGGCCGGCCCCCTCGAAGCGCCCGCGGCGCCGACGACCAGGTGCAGGGATCGGGTCGTCGTGGCTTGGCTGGCAGGGTCGTCCATGCGTCCGTCACCTCCGTTGGGCGCTCCTCGGCCCGAAGGCGTCATACCGGTTGCTGCGTGATGCCGGCGTTACGCGGGCGGCGCGGGTGCGCTTCGCCTCTGGGCGTCCCGACCAACGGCGGTCGGGCGGCTCCGTCCGCGACGAGTTACGCCGGGATGATCGCTACCCCGATACCGTCGTCAGCCGAGCCGTCGGTGCTGATGGTTGCCGTGGCCGGGTTCCTGGCGGCTCCCGCTGAGGTACCTCTGGTCCGACGAGCGGCATCGGATCCGTCTGCGGGTCGTAGACGAGGATCGACCAGGAGTCGGTCACGGCGACGGCCTGGCGCCGCGGGCGGCGCGCCGCCGTTCGTTCGCATGCCGGCCGTCGCCTCCGCCGCCGCCGTTCAGCAAGACGGCCACGAGATCGCCGACCGTCCGCATGCGGGGCCGCCCGCAGGTCAACACCAGGGCGCGTTCGGCGTTCGGATCGACGATCACCACGGTCAGGCGTGGATGCGCCTCGAGCAAGGCCAGGACGCACGCCGGCGATACCGATGCCAGGTCGCACACGACGGCGTGCGTGGGTCTGCGACGCAGGGCGCCGAGGGCTGCCGGCAGGGTGGCCTCGACCTGCACCAGGTCGAGATCGGTCCTGTGGGCCAGCCCCGCGACGAGCGCCGAGGCCAGCACCGACCTGCCCCATGCCACCACCCGCCGTCGCGGGGTACCCTGGCGACCCGTCATGCGAGCCCCGTCCTCCGGCCGAGAGCCGTCGCCCGTGGCGCGACGTGCGATCGCGGCCTTCCACCCGAGTGTGCGCCTCGCGTGGGCGCTGGCGCACTGGCCCCGGAGGAAGTCCAGGGGAAGCCAGTGACTGGTTCGTGCCAGTCCGCGGCGTGCCCTGCGGTGGACGGGGCGATCCGTCCTCAGGGGATCAGGCCGAGACGGCGGGCATACGCGACCGCTTCGGCGCGGTCGTGCACGTGCAGCCGCGCGAGGATCTCGCCCATGTGGTACTTCACGGCGCGTTCGGGGACGCCGATGCGCGCGGCCACCTGCGTGTACAGCAGGCCGTCGGCCACGAGCCGCAGGGCCTCGCGCTGCCGGCGCCCTCCAGCAGGCGCAGGAAGCTCTCGGTCGGCTCGCTCTTGAGCACGTAGCCGGAGGCGCCGGCGCGGGTGAGCGCCTCGTGGCCGTCCTGGGCGAGCTCGACGACGTCGATCCCGCGCTCGCTGAGGAGGTTCCGCAGGCCCTCGGCGAAGAGCGGGTGGTCGTCGACGATGAGGACGCGCACGGTGTCAGCCCACTGCCTGTCCGACGGCGGCCGCGTCGTGGGATGCTCCGTTCGTCGAGGACGGCCCGCCGTCGCGCGGCATGCGGACGGTCACCCGGGTGCCCTCCGCGGGATCGGACGCGATCGCGAGCGACCCGCCCGCGGCCGCGGCGCGCTCGTGCATGAAGCGCAGGCCGAAGCCGGTGCCGGTGGTGGCAGCCGCTGGGTCGGGAAGCCCGACGCCGTCGTCGGCGATCACGACGCGGACCCACGCGTCATCGGCGTCGATGGCGACCGTCACGCGCTTCGCCCGCGCGTGCTTGCGGACGTTGTGGAGCGCCTCCTGGACGATGCGGATGAGGTGGGCGGCGACCGGCTGCGCCAGCGCGTCGTCGTCCACGTCCGGGCTCAGGCGGAGCTCGACCTCCAGGCGCGCCTCCTCGTCCAGGTGCCGCGCGGCCTCCGCGATGGCGGTCGGCCAGGCGGCCTGCGCTGCCACGGCCGACCCCGCGATGAACGCGCGGACCTCGCCATGCGCGTCGAGCGCGGTGTCCGCGAGGCGGCTCAGGTAGGTCTCGGCCGTCGTCGGGTCGCGTCGCAGCAGGCCGCGGGCCGCCTCCGCCTGCAGGCGCACGAACCCCAGTACCTGGGCCACGCCGTCGTGCAACTCGCGGGCGACGCGTTCGCGCTCCTGCAAGGTGGCGACGGCGCGTTCGTGCTGGAGCGCCCGCGCCTCCGCGCGCCGCAGCGCGGTCACGTCGCGCACCACGAGCGTCCTCCCCAGCAACTCCCCGTGGCGGCTCACGAGCGGCGTCACGTGGGCGTCGAGGTGACGATCCGGGCCACCGATGGTCGCCCGCGCGTCGAACCCGTGGCCGTCCGCGGCATCGTCGCGCCACACGGTATCGAGGCCCACCGCCCCGCGCAGCGCTTCCGACGCCGAACGGCCCAGCGCCCAGCGCGCGGTGACGCCGAAGAGGCGCTCGGCCGCCGGGTTGAGGTCCGCGATGCGACCTGCCGGATCGAGCACCAACCAGCCATCGTCCATCCGCTGCAGCACCGCCTCACGACCGATCGGCACCAACCGCAGGAGCCCGAACCCGAACAGCGCGATGGCGAAGAGCCCGGCCGCCACCGACCGCATGGCGACGTCCACCTGCCCGAAGACGAAGGGGCTCCACGTGGACACCGGTAGCGCCGCGGCGGACCAGTTCAGCAAGGCGCCGATGACCACCAGCGCCAGCGGCCCCCGGCGGCTCTCGGTGCGGGCCATCGCGACCAGGAGCAAGACGACGACGGCCAGGACGGAGACGTTGGTGATGCCGAACAGGCCCCAACCCAGAGGACCGAAAGCCATCGTGTTGTCCGCCCAGGGGGAACGCAGGTACCGCCCGTGGACGGGGTTGGTGACGACGATGGCGACCGCGATCGCGCCCACCGCCCAGAACGGGGCCGCTCGCCAGCGGTCGGCCCTACGCGCTTCCCCCGCGAAGCGGAGCGCGAACAGGAGGCCCAGGAGGGGGTCGATCCAGACGGTCAGGTGCCTGAGCACCCCCGCGCCGGTGGCCCACGGCTGCGGGAGCAGCGGCAGCATGACGGCGATGACGAGCCGCAGGCCGGCGACGGCGCTGTACGCCGCGAAGGCCCCCGCGCCATGGGAGCCCGATCGGCCCGACGAGTGCACGGCGAGGCCGAACATGAACGCGGCGTTCTTCCCGACGACGCCGTGATCGACTTCCCGCTGGATCTGGTGTTCGGCCTCGACCTGCTCGAGGGCGGCTCACTGGGCGTGCCCGCCGGCGCGTTCGACGCCGGCCGCACCAGCGCGGTCGGGAACTCGCTCGGGTCGTGGAGCGTGCTCGTGTTGGCCGGCGCCCGCATCCATCCGGACCGCCCCCGGGCCGCTTCGGCGATGCACGTGTCGTGGCCGCCATGGCCCTGGGGCCCGAAGGGTCCGACCTCATCGGCCCTGCCGGGCTCGCGAGCCTTCGCGTGCCGGTGCTGCTGGTGGGCGCCGGCACGGGGACTCTCGGGTGGCAGGGACACGCCTGGGTGACGCGTCCCGCTCAGGTCAAGGGGCGCCCGCCGCCGTCCGGGCCAGCGTCTCGAGCAGGGCAGCGACGTTCGGCAGCGGCGCCTGATCGGGCGCCAGGCCATGCTCGTGGGCGAGGACCGTCGGGGCGCGCCAGGTGACGAAGACGTCGCCGTCCTCGTCCTCCCACACGAGCATCCGTTGCGGGAGGTCGAGCCCGAACGTCGGTGCGGCCTGCATGAGCGGCGTGCCCGCACGGGGGTTCCCGAACAGGAACACGGTCGTCGGACGCAACTCGAGCTCGACGTTCGCGGCGTTGGCCGCGTGGTCGATCGTCGTCAGGAGCGTGAGCCCTTCGTCGGCGATCGCTTGCTCCAGGCGCTCGACGGTCGTGGCGAAGTCGTGGGCGCTGGGAAGGGTCGTGACGCTCGGCGACGGCTCCTTGGCGTGCACCGTCGTCGATGCCAGCGCGAGGAGCGCCAGCACGGTCGAGAGGATCGTCGCCATGCGTGGCCACCCGATGGGGCCCCGTGCGGGCGTTGGACGGTTGCGGATGTTCGTCATGCGAACTCGCCTCCTTCGGTCCCGTCGCGGACCCCTGGTAACGAGTGAAGGACGCGCGGCGAGACGGCTTCACCCTAAAGGCCGATCGCGTGATCGCGGGTCATGTGGGTGGCCCCGCGCTCATTCCCCTTCGAGCTCGGCGATGTACGCCCGCATCTCGGCGATCCCGGCTACTTGCGCGTCGATGATGCGGTCGGCGAGATCGCGCACGCGCGGGTCGGTGATCTGCGCCCGTTCGCTCTCAGGATGGCGATGGAGTGGTGGGGGATCATCGCCTTCATGTACGACACCTGCCCGACCGTGGCTTGGCTGCGCACCAGCCACAGGGAGCCGACGAAGAGCACCGCGCTCACGAGGTAGATCGTGAGGTTGGCCCGGCGGCTCGTGTGCATGGGGAGCATGTAGGTGAGCATGAAGACGACCATCGACGCGCCCATGACCAGGGCCATGTAGAGCCGCGTCTCGCTGAAGAAGACGTGGTCGAAGGCGTAGCTGTTGAGGTAGGTCAGGCCGTACATCACCGCCGTCGAGGTCGCGATCATGGCGGCGAACCGCAGGTAGGTCTTGGCGACGTCGTTCAAGGAGACTCCTTCCACTTGCGGTGGCGGGTGCCACCACATGGGTCGGCAACGTGGGGGCGCAGACGAGGCGGCGCTGCGTCCCGTTCGTCGGGTCGCTCCGTCGCGATGGTACGGCATGCACCATCGTCGGTCGTCGGACGGCCACGTACCCCGCGTCACGCCTGGGCTGCAGCGCGCGTCGCCGGCACCCGGAGGTTCGGCCATGCGCTGCAAGGCTGCGGACGAAGCGATGGGGGCGGCCACGTGGCCGCGAACCGCGGGCGCGCCGGGGACCGGCCGATGACGCCGCCCTACTCGACGAGGTCGTGGCGGCGACGGTCGGGCGGCAGCGACCCCGGTCGCGCGTCACGCCTCGATCCGCGCGGACTCGTCGAGCTGCCGGGCGAACGACGCTGCGTTCCGGCGCCCTCATGCCTCGTCGCTGGGCAACAGCACGAGCGCATCGACGTGGCGCGGGCGCAGCATGCCGAAGTGGCGTCGGTCGAGGGTCGCGAGCTTCGGCTCCGCGAGCCGCTCGGTGATCGCGAGGACGGCGGCGTCGACGAAGCCGATGTCGGCGTCCGCGTAGCGATCGCAGAGCTCGCGGACGCGCCGGTAGTCGGTGGCGACGAGGTCTTCGACCAGGAAGGCGCCGGCGTCGATGTCGTCGAGCAGGGCGAGCCAGGCGCCCGCCCCGAGTCGGCGGTGGGTCCAGTACTCCACCTCGACGAGGACCGGGGCGGGCACGACCAGCGGCTCGCTGGCGGACTCGAGCAGCCGGCGGCAGGCGGCGTGGTCGGCGTCGTCGCGGTCGAGAGCGGCGTACAGGGGCCCCGTGTCGAGGATCAGCGCCATGCGCGGGGTTCGGGACGCTCGCTGGAAGCCCGTCGCGCGGTGTCCTGGCGGCCCGACGCGCCGATGCCCAGGCTGCGCGGCACCGGTCGCCG
>JAHYJQ010000167.1 GCA_019429025.1 Trueperaceae bacterium
GCCCTCGCCCGCCACGAACGCGAGGCCCTGGTGCTCGTCGCCACCTCGGGCGACACCGGCGGCGCGGTCGCGGCGGGCATGGCCGGCGTGGCGGGCCTGCGGGTGGTGGTGCTGTTCCCCCGCGACGGCGTGAGCCCCGTTCAGCGAGCCCAATTGACGGCCGTCCGCCCGGGCGTGCACGCCTTCGCCGTCGAGGGGAGCTTCGACGACTGCCAGCGCCTGGTCAAGGAGGCGTTCCGCGACCCGGAGCTCGCGGACCTGCCGCTCACCAGCGCCAACAGCATCAACCTCGGACGTTGGTTGCCGCAGGCGGCCTTCCACACCTGGGGCCTGGCCCAGCTCGCCCAGGCCGGCGTCGACCCGGCGGAGGTCGCCGTCGTCGTCCCCTCGGGCAACCTCGGCGACCTGGCCGCCGGCATGCTCGCGGCGGCCATGGGCGCCGCGCCGGCGCGCTTCGTCGCGGCGCACAACGCCAACGCCTATCTCGTCGACCGGCTCGCGGGGCGGCGGGCGCCCTTCGACTTTCCGCCGACCGTCCCCACGCTGTCCAACGCCATGGACGTCGGCGCGCCCTCGAACTACGAGCGCTTGCACGCGTTGTGGCCGGACGAGCCGCCGGTGCCGCTCAGCGCGGAGCGCGTCGACGACCGGGCCACCCTCGAGCGGATGGCCCGCACGTACGAGCGCAGCGGCGTCGTCGTGTGCCCCCACACCGCCGTCGGGCTCGAGGCGGCCGACCGGGCCCGCGCGGCCGGCGGTCGCCGGCACGGCGCCTGGCTGGTGCTCGCCACCGCCCACCCGGCGAAGTTCCCGGAGGTGGTGGCCCGGGCGCTGCCCGGCGTCGCGGTCGAGGACCCCGTCCTGACGGAGGCCATGGCCGGCCCCGCCAGAGCCGGCACGCTGGCGCCCGCGCTCGCCGAGCTGCGTCAGGCGCTGCTGGCCCTCGGAGCGTAGCGCAGAGGGCACGCCGTCGGAGCGTAGCGCAGAGGGCACGCCGTCGGAGCGTAGCGCAGAGGGCACGCCGTCGGAGCGTAGCGCAGAGGGCACGCGTGGGTCTCGTAGCCCGAATCAGGCGCCCGGCGCGCGCGCGAAGGGCCCCTCGGCGTCCGTACCCAGGTGCATGACGCGCGTCTCACGCATGAGCTTGCGCAGGTGGGCCAGGATGGAGCGCTCGGCCAGGTCGTGGGCGGCCGGGTCGAGCCCCGGGTACACGCGCTCACGCAGGCGAGCGACGCTCGTGGGCCCATCCGCGAGGCCGTCCCAGATGGCCCGTTCGCGTTCGAGCCGGTGCGCGCGTGCCTCGTCCAGCACCCGCCGGCCATCGGTCCGCAGGGGACCATGCGCCGGCGCGACGAGGCGTGGGTCGAGCGCGGCCGCCCGCGCCAACGACGCGAGGTAGTCGCCGACGTCGCCGTCCGGCAACCCCACCCAGGTGGAGCCGCGGCCGGCGACGAGGTCGCCCGCGACGAGCGCCCGCGACTCGGGCAGCCAGAACGACAGGTGGTCCGACGCGTGTCCGGGCGTCGCGATGGCGACCAGGAAGCGGGGCCCCGCGACGAGGCGTCGGTCCGGACCCAGCGGCCGCCCGCTCACGCCCAGCGGCAAGCGACCGAGCCCCGCGGGGTGGACCCACACGTCGAGGGGCCCGTGGCGGCGCAGCGTGCCGCCGACGCCGGCGACGTGGTCGTGGTGGGTGTGGGTCAGCAGGATGCCCTTCAGCTCGCGCACGCCCGCGGCCCGCAGCAGGTCGTCGACGGCCGCGTCGGCCTCTGGTCCGGCGCCGCCGGGATCGATCAGCCAGCCAACGCCGGCGTCGCCGACGAGGTAGGCGTGCGTGCTGGTCCACGGCGCGAGCGTCTCGCTGGGGACGCTGATCCCCCACAGGCCCTCGGCGCAGCGGCGGGCCCCCTCGCCCGGGTTCATCGCCCGAGCAGGGTGGCGCGCGCGACCGAGGCCGCGGTGGCGGGCTCGACGGCGACGTCGGGCTCGACGCCCCGTCCCTCCCAGGTGGGGCCGCTCAACGGCGCCAGGACGCCCGTCGCGATCCACGCCTGGGCGCCGTCGCGCAGGCAGAAGGGCAGGACGGCCTCGACGTTGCCGGCCGTCGTCGCGCCCACGATCACGGCGCGCCCCTGCGCCTGCAGCGCGCCGGCCAGGCCCTCCGCCGCGCTGTTCACGTCGCGGTCGACCAGGACGGCCAGCGGCAGCTCCGTGGCCGGGGAACCCAGTGCCGGGTAGGGGAGCGGCAGCGACCAGCGGGTGAGCGCACGCCACAGGAAGCCGCGGGTGAACACGCCCGCCACCTGCATCATCGTGACCAGTCGGCCGCCGGGGTTGCCGCGCAGGTCGAGGACGAGCGCGCTGGCGCCGCCGCGCTCCAACTCGACCACCGCCCGCCGCACGCCCTCGGCGACGCCGGCCTGCACCAGGTCCGCGACGCCGACGTAGCCGACGCCGTCGTCCCAGCTGCCGAGCCGCACGGGGCCGAGCTGCCGAAGGTCGGGCGGCGCGTCAGGTGCGGCCGGCGCGGTCCAGGCGGCCTGCGAGGCGCCGAAGTAGCCGATGCAGGGGAGGTCGCCGAAGCGTTCGCGCTCCTCGGCGACCCGGGCGGCAGGAACGTAGCGGGTGTGGTCGTCGCCGATCGCCTCGTACATCGCCTCGATGATCCCGTCGAGCTCGTGGTCGGTCGCCGCGAGGCGCTCCCCGTACAGGACGCGGGCGTCCTGCCAATCGATCGCGCTGAGGGCGAGGTCCCAGTAGCGCTCGTCGATCAGCCGCCAGGCGACCGCGAAGCGCGGCCACCCGGCCGCGGGCACGGGCTCGCCCACGTCCGCGACCATGGGCTCGCCCACGTCCGCGATCACGGCCGATCCCGTGCCGATCGCCCATGCGCAGGCCAGCAGGACGACGGTGAGTCGCGACGCCCATGGGCGACGCCCGTTTCGTGGGTTCGCTCGCCTCACCGCCGCGCGGTGGGTCCGTTGGCGACGCTCCCGGCGGCCGTGGCCGCCCCGCCCGCGAGGCCCGCCTGCTGCAGCAGCGTCGCGCGGTCGATGGTGATCCGTTGGGCGCCGATCTCGCGCGTCGTCAGCGCGCCAGCCACGTTCGCCAGCCACGCTGCCTGGAGCAGGTCGTGCCCCTCCACGACGGCGGCGACGAAGGCCGCCGTGTACACGTCGCCGGCGCCGGTCGTGTCGAGCACGCCGTCGATGGCGTACGCCTCCACCAGCTCGGAGCGCTCCGGCGTGACGACGATCGAGCCCATCTCGCCGACCTTGACGACCACCTGGTCGATCCCCCGCGCTCGCAGGCCGGAGACCGCGTCGGAGATCGACGACTCGCCCGTCAGCGTGAAGAGCTCGCGCTCGTTCATCAGGACGACCTCGACGCCCTCGAGGAGCGGCATCAGGCCCTCCTGCAGGGCGTTGACGGCGCCCGTGCCCATGTCGACGAAGACGCGCACGCCGGCGTCCTTGGCGAGCTGCAGGGCGCGCAGCGAGTAGGTGCGCTGGGGGCCGCTGATGAGGCTGTAGGCGCTCATGACCAGCGCGTCGCGCCGCTCGACGTGCTCGGGTCTCAGCGCGCGCGCGTCGAGGTCGCGCGAGGCGCCGGCGGCACCGATCATCGTTCGCTGCCCGTCGGGCGTGATGAGGATCGTCACGCTGCTCGTCTGCAGGTAGGGGTCGGACTGGACCAGGCTCATGTCGACACCGGTCTTGCGCAGGTGTTTGAGCGCCAGCGCCGAGAAGGGGCCCGTGCCGACGCGTGTGGCGATGGTGACGTCGTGCTCGAGGCGAGCGAGGGCCGTCGCGATGGTCCCGCCGGCGCCCCCCGGCTCCATGACGGCGTGGGTGGCGCTGACCTCGCCACCCACCTCGGGGAGCTTATCGATGAAGTACATCTGATCGACGGTCGCGTCGCCGATCACCAGGAATTGGGCCATGCAGCGTTCTCCTACCGGGGCCCATGCCCCGGGTGGCGTCCAACGCATTCACCGCGTGTCGCCCGAGCAGTATACGCCCCGCGGGGGGTAGGGGAGCGTCAGGTCGCCCGCGGCTCGGAAACCGGTCGCGAGCGCAGGCGTCGCGCGAGCCACCGGAACGCCGCCAGGTCGAGCACTTCGGCACGGGCGCGCGGGTCGAACCCGAGCTCCTCCAGGGCCCGCTGAACCTCGTGAGGGTCGTCCCCGGCGGCCCGCAGGTTCGCGACCAGCGTCTTGCGCCGGTGGCGGAAGCCGTCGCGAACGAGCGCGAAGGTCTCGGGATCGGGGCGTGCGGCGGGGTCGACGTCGAGGCGAACGACCGCCGAGGTGACCTTGGGGGGCGGCAGGAAGGCGCCGGCGGGCACGGTGCGCACGATGCGCGCGCGCGCGTGGTGCGCGACCCACAGGCTGAGGCTGCCGTAGGCGGCGCTGCCGGCGCTGGCGACGAGGCGCTCGGCGACCTCCTTCTGGACCAAGACCACGGCGCGCGCGAAGCGACCGCAGCTCAGCACGCTGGAGAGGACCGCGGTCCCGACCTGGTAGGGCAGGTTGGCGACGAACACCGCGCCCGGGGCGGCCGCGGCGAAGTCGACCCGCAGGGCATCCGCATGGCGCACCTCCGCGTGCGGCCAGGGCGCCAGGGTCTCGGCGAGGGCCGGCAGCAGCCGGCGGTCGAGCTCGATGGCGATCACCCTGCCCGCGCGGCGCGCGAGCTCGACGGTGAGCGTCCCGAGCCCCGGCCCCACTTCCCAGGCCTCGTCGCGCGAGGAGAGGTCGGCGGCCGCGACGATCGCCGTCAGGGTCGCTCGGTCGATGAGGAAGTGCTGGCCGAGCGACGTGTCGGCGCCGAGGCCGTGCCGGCGCAACAGCTCGCGTACGACGCGCGGCGACGTGAGGTCGGGGACGCGGTCGTCGGGCTCAGCCGCGGCCGACGCGTTCCGCGATGACGGCATCGAGCCGCTCCAGAGCGGTGGCGAGGTCGGTGCCGCCGACGACCGCCAGCTCGGAGGCGAGCGCGGACTTCGCGGTGTCGAGGACCTCGCGCTCCGTGGCGGCCAGGCCCTTCTCGAGGTCGCGGTGGGCGAGGACGCCGATCAGGCGCGCAAGCTCGTAGGCGCCGCCGCGGCCCAGGATCTCCTGCTCCACGCGGTACCGGGGGGGCCACTGCTGCGGCAGGTTGAGGTCACCCTTGGCCATCGCCTCGAACAGCCGCTCGACCTCGTCCTCGCCGACCGTGTGCCGCAGGCCGACGTCCTCGCCCCGCTTCAGGGGGACCAGGACCTCCATGTCGCCCTTGACGAAGACGACCTTCAGGTACTCGTGCCTCTCCCCCAGGACCTCGCGGGTGGTGCGCTCCTGCACCACGCCGGCGCCCTGAGAGGGATAGACGACGTGGTCACCGACTTCGAACGGCACCCGGACCCTCCACGCGGGCACGCTACCACGCGCGCGCACGCGGTCACGGGCAGGCGGTCGATCGCGCGCCGTCTCACCACAGGCCCAGGTCGACCCAGGCCTGGAAGCCTACGAACGCGATGCCGACGGTGGCGCAGGCCAGCGCCGTCGCCCCGGTGCCGACGAACGCCGGCAGCGCCTCGAGGTCGCGGTCGCGCCAGAGCCAGCCGGCCAGCAGTGCGGCGACCCCGCTGGCGCCCGCCAGCGTGGCGCCGCCGCCCACCAGCGACCAGAGGACGGCCGCCGGCGCGCCGAGGGCAGCGGCGGTCAGGACGCCCACGCCCGGCAGGACGGCGCCGGTGACGGCCCCGCGCCAGCGCGCGGCGGCCGTGGACGCCCCGCGGGCGAGCAAGACGGCCAGCGCCCACAGGAGCGGCAACGTGCCCGCGGACACCAGGACGGCGGCGAGGAGGCTCGCGCCCAGCTGCCCGATGGCCTCCTCGGCGACGCTCCACGGTCGCCAACCGAAGGCGGCGGCGATGTCGTCGAGCGGCCCGCGGACCATCGGCCGCCGGTCGTCGCTGGCGAAGAGCACGTCTCGCCCCGCGGGCGAGGCGCGTCCGCCTGCCTCGCTGCCGATCCACGCCAGGTGATGGGTCCCCTGCGCGTCCACGACGGCCCAGCCCTCGCGGATGACCACCGGCGACCAGGCGACCGCGACGGCCGGCGAGGCCGGGTCGATCACCCGCCAGACCGTGTGGCCCCGGACGACGAAGTCGGTCCCCACGCCGGCAGCGAGGGTCGTGCCGATCGGCCGGCCGGCGACCAGTTCGGCGACCCCAAGGGCGGGATCCTCGAGCGCGTCGGCCGCCGACACGCGCCAGCGCCGTGCGATCCCATCGGCGCCGGCCCAGGTCCGCTGCACCAGCGCGTCGACGCCGGGCTCGACGGCGGTCGCCGTGCGTCCGGCCTCGCCGTCGGCGGCGCCGAGCTCGATCGGTCCGCCCCAGCGGCCGTCGGGCGACCACCAGGCGGCCTGGGCATGCCAGTCGCTGGCGCTGCCGAACGCCGTCGCCTCCGTGAAGCCCTCGATCCACGTCAGATGGACGACGCCGTCGGCGGCCGCGGCGGAGAGGCCCGTGATCTGCAGGTCGGTGCGGTACAGCGGCAGCGCCTCGCCGTCGGCGGTGATGCGTACGATCTCGGCGCCGGCGTCGCGGCCGCGGTGGCTGAAGAGCCAGGTCCGGCCCGCGTGCTGCACGGCCACGAGCGGCAGCAGCTGGCCGCTATCGAACGGCTCGGCGGCGAGGGTGGAGCCGTAGACGTAGCGGCCGGTCGTCAGATCGCGCCACGCCCAGATCGCCTGCAGCGGTGCGTCCACCGCGCCGGCGACCGTGAGGTCGCGCACGCCGTCTGCCACGCCCAGGGGCCGGGGGTCGCGGTCGCCCGCCAGGTCGCGCACGAGGACCGCGCCGTCCTCCCACGACACCAGGCTCGCCCGCCCCTGGTCGAGCGCGAGCGTCGCCAGCGGGCGCTCGAGATGTGGCAGCAGCGCCCGCGGTCGGTCGAAGCCGCCGTCCGCCGCGTACGGCTGGCCCCAGGCGAGGGTGCCGGCGAGGGTGGCGAAGAGCGCGGCGCGCACCAGCGCGGCGCGCACCAGCGCCGCGCGCGTCGTGGCGGCGCGTGGGGGTGCGGCGCGCGGCCGCCGCCGATCCCAGCGTCGGGCCGCGCTCACGCCTGCCCCCCCCCGCGCGCGCTGGGGC
>JAHYJQ010000168.1 GCA_019429025.1 Trueperaceae bacterium
CGGGCACCTCGTGGGCGGCGAGCCCGACGACGGTCGCCAGGGCGTCGTCGGCGACCTCCACGTAATCGACCGCCGAGGGCCTCCGGGCCGGCTTCTTGCGCGCGCGGCGCTTGCGCTCGGGGGGCTGCGCGGCGGCCGCCGCCGGGGCGTCCGAGGCGTCGTGGGCGGGCACGTCGTCTGAACCGGGGCCAGCGGCGGCGGGTCGGCGGCTACGCGCGGCATCGGCCTTTCGTCGGGTCATCGGGGTCCTCCTCGGCCTGGCGCCATGCTAACCCGCCTCCCGCCCCCGCCGGTGCCTCACGGCGTCGTGGACTCCAGCGGGTCCCACGGCTCGATGTCGAGCCGTGCCATCACGACGTCGAGACCCGCCTCGCGCACGGCGGCCTCCGCCTGGGCCATCACGCCGCCCAGCCGGTCACGGTCGGCGTCCACCGCGACCACCGCCAGCCGCTCCCAGCCGTGGGCGTCGAGGCCCGCGACGCGCGCGACGGAGAGCGAGTAGCCGCGCCGCCAGCGCTCCAGGAGCGGCAGCATCAGCGCCCGCTTCTCCTTGAGGCTGCGCACCCACGGGCAGCCGACCTCGACCTGCAGCACCCCGATCCAGGGCACGGCAGCCCGGTCGCGCGCCGCGGCGCCTCGATTGCGCGCACTCACCCCATGCCGGCGACGAAGCCCAGCCGCCGCAACGCCCGGATCAGGTCCATGACCGTGACCTCGCCGCCGTCGTACGCCACCATCACCTGGCCCTCGCCCGCGGGCGTCGCTTCGATGACGCCGGGGACCGCGCGCAGCGCGGCCAGCGTCTTGACGCGGGCGGGCTCGTTGTCCAGGCCGCGGATGGCGAGCAGGGCGCGGTCGGCGCTCACGCCGCTCCCCCCGCGGCGCGCGGCCCCGCGTTCGCCCGCGACCCCAAGACCCGCTCGAAGCGGCGCGTCGGTCGCTCGCTCCAGCTCGCCGCCGACAGCAGCGCCGCGAGGGCCTCGTCGGCGGCGGGGACGTCGGCCGCCAGGTCGTAGACGGCCGCGTCGTAAGCGCTCTTGACGACCGCCGCGGCCAACGCCCGCCGCGCCTGGGGCGAGCCGATGAGCCGGGAGACGCGGACGGTCGGCCGGACGCCGTCCCACACGGCCTGGGCGAGCACCACCCCCTGGGGCCTCCCGTCCGACTCCGCCACGAACGCGTGGCCGGTGCGGGCGAAGAAGCCGAGGGACGCGGGCTCGACCGCCGGCTCGACGTGCATCTCGCGGGCGTAGGCGGCATCCAGCGGCTGCAGCGCGGCGAGGTCGTCGACGGCGACGGGACGCAGCGACAGGCTCATGGCGCCATCCTACGCGGCGGCACCCCGGGGGCCCGCATCGCCGTCACGGCCTCGGAGCGCGCCGGGTCCCACGCCTCGTACCCGGCCTCCACGAAGTACAGGCCCTGGGCGCCGACGTTGGGGCCGGCGCGCTTGCGGTCACGCGCGGCGAGCACGGCGACCACCTCGTCGGGCGTCAGCTTCCCCTTCCCCACCCACAGCAGCGTGCCGACGATCGTGCGCACCATGTGGCGCAGGAAGCCGTCGCCCGCGAGGTGCAGGCGGAGTTCGGCCCCCTCCTCCCGCAGGTCGCACAGGTAAAGGGTGCGGACCGGCGTGCGGGTCTCCTGGGTGGCGAAGGAGCTGAAGTCGTGCGTCCCCTCGAGGTGGCGCGCCGCGCGCTGCATGGCGGCGACGTCGACGTGCCGGAACACCGGCTGCACGCGCCGGCGCTCGAGGGCCAGGCCCCGGGGGTCGTCGCGCACCACCCGCAGGCGGTAGAGGTAGCGCCGGTAGCGGCAGCCGTATTGCGCCTCGAAGTCGTCGGCGACGGTGGCCGCCTCCAGCACGACGACGTCGCGCGGCAGGTGCGCGTTGAGCGCCAGGCGCAGCTTCTCGTCCGGCATGCGCGCCTCGGTGTCGACGTGGGCGACCATGCCCAACGCGTGGACGCCGGCGTCGGTGCGGCCGGCCGCGTGCACCGCCCCGTGGCGCCCGGGCAGGGCCGCGAAGGCGTCCTGCACGGCCCCCTGGACAGTTCGTTCGCCGGTCGGCTGCCACTGCCAGCCGGCGAAGCCGCTGCCGTCGAACTCCAGGGTCAGGCGTACCCGCCGCAACGGCGTCAGGCCCGACCGCGACGCGGCGGCACCCACCCGAACGCGCCGCCGATGAACGGTGCGACGATCGTGACCGCCGCCGCCAACACGAAGTAACGGAGGAAGCCGCCGACCGGGTCGCGCTTGATCTCCTCGGGCAGCAGCTGGCTGCTGGCGACGAGCACGGTGAAGGCCAGCAACAGCCCGACCGCCGCCACCGCGATGCGCCCCCACACGGGGCCGTCGGTGCGGTGCGGAACCAGCATCGGGCCGACGACGAGCGCGGCGAGCGCGCCCATCAGCAGGTCGGACTCGGCGGTCGGCGCCAGGAGGTGCAGCGCGAACGGCCCCACCACGCCGCCGACGAGGAGGAGCCACGCGGGCGGCGTGAGCTCGGCGCGCACGGCGACGATCGCCAGGCCGACCATCAGCGCGCCCAGGGCGAGCCCGCCCGCGACGTCGAGCGGCACGTGCACGCCGAGGTAGAGGCGGCTGAAGGCCACCAGGACGACGATCAGGAGGGCCAAGACGGTGAACCAGCGCCGACCCGCAAGCAGCGCCGCCAGCCCCCAGAACGTCAGGCTGCTCTGCGCGTGCCCCGAGGGGAAGCCGGGCCCGAGCGCGCCGGCGGCGGCGCGTTCGGTGCGCACGAGGGTCGGGTCGAGCTCGAACGGGCGGGGGGTGTCGAACCACCCCTTGGCGTACTGGTTGAGCATGAAGCTGAGCATGAGCGTGATCCCGAGCGTGCGGCCGGCGCGCGCGTCGACGGCCAGGTAGGTGACCACCAGCAACGCGACGTACGCCTCCTCGGAACCGAGGTCGGTGATCCACGTCATCACCGTGTCCAGCCACGGCGTGGCGATGCTCTGGAGCAGTTGGATCGTCTCCAAGGTGCCGACCTCCTCCCGTGCGCAGCCGCGCCTGCCGGCGCGGGCCCTGCTGCACCCCTCGGGCCCACGCGTGACCCCAAGGGACGGGCGCGGGGCGGGTGGCAGATGCGCGGCATCGTAACCCCCGCCGACGCGCGTGCGACCATGGGCCCATGCAGCCAACCACGAACCCCGACGCGTCGACCCCGGGCCGCGAACCGACGTGACGTCGGGCCGCCTCGACGACACCATCGCCGCGATCGCCAGCGCGCCCGGCATCGGCGCCATCGGCATCGTGCGCGTCTCGGGGCCGCGCGCGTTCGACGTCGCCGCCGCGGTGTTCCGCCCCGCCCGCGGCCGCGACGTGCACACGCTGCCTGGCGGCCGGGTCGTGTTCGGCGGGGTGATCGACCCGGACGGCGACGCGCGCCTCGCGGCGGGCGGTGGTCCCTTCGTCGACGAGGGCCTGCTCCTCACCTTCCGCGCGCCGCGGTCGTACACCGGTCAGGACGCGGTCGAGCTGCAGGTCCACGGCGGTCCCGCGGTGCTGCGCACGCTGCTCGAGGCCTGCCTGCGGCGGGGCGCCCGGGCGGCGGAGCCGGGCGAGTTCACGCTGCGCGCCGTCGCCTGCGGCAGGCTCGACCTGGCGCAGGCCGAGGCCGTCCTCGCGATGGTCGAGGCGCGCAGCGACGCCGCGAGGCGGCAGGCGAGCGTCGGGCTGTCCGGCGCGCTGTCCGCGGCGATCGACGCGGCCCAGCGCGAGCTGACCTCCGCCTACGCGGCGGTGCTCGCGAGCCTCGACTACCCGGAGGAGGGCGTCCCGGAGGCGCAGGTCGAGGCGCCCGTCGCGGACGCTCGCGCTCGGCTGGAGCGGCTCCTGGCGACGGCGAACGCCGGCCGCTTCGCGGCCCAGGGTGCGCGCATGGCGATCGTCGGCCGGCCGAACGCCGGCAAGTCCAGCCTGCTGAACGCCCTGCTCGGCTACGAGCGGGCGATCGTGGCCGCCGCGCCGGGCACCACCCGCGACTACCTCGAGGCGCCCCTCGAGCTGGGGCGGGTCAGCGTGACGGCCGTCGACACCGCCGGGCTGCGCGCCACCGCGGACGCCGTGGAGGCGCACGGCGTCGCGCGGGCACGCGAACTGGCGGCGGCCGCCGACGTGGTCCTGGCGCTCGTCGACGGGACCCGAGACCTCGAGCCCGAGGACCGCGAGCTGGTCACCGCGCTCGACCGCGACCGCACGATCTGGGTCGCGAGCAAGACCGACCGGCCGCGCCGGTGGACGGCCGAGGACCTGGGGGTGGCCGTGCGACCGGTGTCCAGCGCCACCGGCGCGGGGTTGGACGCGCTCCGTGTCGAGCTCGAGGCCCGCCTGCTGGGCGATGCAGCAGGCGAGGAGGCGTGGGTGACGTCGGAGCGACAGGCCGACGCGCTGCGCGAGGCGGTGGCCGCGCTGGCCCGGGTGCCCGGCGCGCCCGCCGACCTGCAGGGGCTCGACCTGGAGACGGCGCTGCGCGCCCTGGCCCGCATCACGGGCCGCGGCGACGTGGCCGAGGACACCCTGGCGGAGGTCTTCGCGCGCTTCTGCGTCGGGAAGTGACTGGCGTTGGCCTTGGCCGTCGGCCAAGGCCAACGCACGCCGTCAGCCGGCCCGGTCGGCGACCGCGAGCGCGGCCTCGGCATCGCTCGCCGCGGCACGCAGTGCCTGCGGGAACGCCGCCGTCACCCGCTCGAGGACCGTCTGCGCGGTGTACTCGATCATGCGCAGCAGCGCCTGCCCGCCCCAGCGCTCGGCGTCGGGCAAGCGCAGGTGCACGCGCACCTTGAAGTGGTAGCGCACGCGCGAGCCGGCCCCGGCGGGCGAGACCTCGGCCTCCCCGTCGACCGCCGCCCAGCCGGGACCGTCGTGGTCGATCGGCAGGGCGCGCAACACCGCGCCCCGCTCCGTCCGCTGCAGCTCGCTGCGAAACGGCAGCAGCCGTTGGCCGAAGAGGGCCGCGTTGACCGGCAACTCGGCCACCACGACGGTGGGCGCCTCCCCCTCGAGGCGCAGCGAACGCAGGAAGTCGGCGCGGGAGAGGCTGCGCGGGACGTCGCGCACGAACGCCAGGGCGTCGTCCGGCGCGAGCGCGAGGTCGAGGTCGAAGCTCACCTCGTGGTCGAGCGTCACGCGCGGCTCACCGGCCCCGCGGGCCGACCCACTCGACGCGCAGCTGGCCCTCCTCCACGGCGGCGACGATCTCCTCGTCGCTGGCGTTGCGCAGGCGCGGGAGCTCGCCGAAAGCGGCGGCGCTGGTCGCGAAACCCACCCGCACCGTCACCGGGCCGTCCTCGGAGAGGCGGCCGATGCGCCACAGCAGGGAGCCGGCCAGGTCATCGATCGCCTCGATCGCGAGGCCCCGATCGAGCAACGTGTCACGCAGGCGGTGGGCGACGAGCGCGTCGGTCATGGC
Source organism: Trueperaceae bacterium (assembly GCA_019429025.1). Taxonomy (GTDB): domain Bacteria; phylum Deinococcota; class Deinococci; order Deinococcales; family Trueperaceae; genus JAABTL01. The sequence continues at coordinate 5,435 of JAHYJQ010000168.1, forward strand.
TGAAGGGTACCCCACCCGTGGCGCGCCGAGCGCGGTCGCCGCCACCGTCCGAGCGCTGCTCGCCGCCGCGACCGTGCTACCTTGGCGGCCGTGCCCCAGGGCGACGAGAATCCCGCTCCACCCCGGCCGCGGCTCGCCCACGACGCCCTCTCGGCGGCCTGGCGTGGCGCCTTGATGGGCGCGGCGGACGTCGTCCCCGGCGTCTCGGGCGGCACGATGGCGCTCGTCCTCGGCATCTACGACCGGCTGCTCACCGCGCTCGGGAACCTGACGCGCGTCCCCCTGTGGCGCGCCGTCCGGCGACGGTCTTGGCTGCTGGCCTGGCGCAGCGTCGACGGGACGTTCCTGGTCGGCCTGGTCATCGGCATCGCCGTCAGCGTCATCGCGCTGGCGGGCGTGATCGAGAGCGCCCTCGACAGCGCCCGACCGCAGGTCTACGCGCTCTTCCTGGGCATGATCGCCGCGTCCACGGCGGTCGTCGCGTCGAAGGTCGTGCGCTGGCGCCCTGCGGCGGTCGCCGCCGCGCTCGCGGCCGCGGTCGGCGCGACCGTCATCGTCGGCCTCACCCCCGTCGCGACCCCCGATGCCACCTGGTTCCTCGTGCTGGCCGGCGCCATCGGCATCTGCGCCCTGGTGCTCCCGGGCGTCTCCGGCGCCTTCCTCCTGGTGCTCATGGGCAAGTACGAGACGGTGCTGGGGGCGATCGCTCGCGGCGACCTCACCACCCTGCTGCCCTTCGCGCTGGGCGCCGGGTTCGGGCTGCTGGGCTTCGCCCGCCTGCTGAGCGGCTGGCTGCGCCGCTTCCCGGACGCCACCCACGCCGCGCTGGCCGGCTTCCTCCTGGGGAGCCTGCGACGCGTGTGGCCGTGGCAGCCCGACGACGCCGTCCGGCTCGCCCTGCTGCCGCCGCCCGACGGGGCCGCCGCCGCCATCGCCGCCGCGCTGGCCGCGCTCGGCGCCGCGGCCGTCTGGGGGCTGCACCGCTGGGGTCTGCGCGCGCGGGCGTCCGGCCGGACCGCGCGCCCGGCCGGGCTCGGCGCCCCGGGGTCCGGGCGCGCGCAGCAGTGATCCTCCGGCGCCGCGCTCGGCAGCCAGATCGCCGTCTCATCGAATTCATCCCCGTCACGCCCCCGCATCATGGCGCCGTCCGATGATGCGCGTGATGGAGGTCCCACGTTGAGACACACCCCTGCCGACCCCACACCCGCCACCCGCACCGCCGCCACACCGACCCGGCCCGCCGCCGGCCTCCCCTGGTTCGCGTGGCTCGCCGCCGCCGCCGTCGCGCTCCTCGCCGCCTGGCCGGGCCTGGCGCAGGGCGTCGTGCCGCCACTCGACGAACCCGCCGCCCTGCTGCAGGACGAGGCCAACACCGTCTCCGTCAGCGAGACCTACGGACCGAGCGTGGTGGCCGTTCACGTCGAGGTGCTCGGCCGCGCGGTCGACCCCTTCGAACAGCTGCGCGAGCAGCTGCCACCGCAGTTCCGCGACTTCTTCAACCTCCCGCAGCCCCCGAGCGGGCCGCAGCGCCGCGCCGGTTCCGGCAGCGGCTTCGTCGTCGAGAACGGCTATCTGGTGACCAACTACCACGTCGTGCGCGACGCCCTCGCGACCGGCGGGGTCGCGCTCCGCGAGGGCGCCAGCCTGCAGGTCAGCTTCCCCGAGCTCGACGAGCGCCTCGACGTGC
>JAHYJQ010000169.1 GCA_019429025.1 Trueperaceae bacterium
GCCCAGCAGGACCTCGGCCGCCTCGCGGCCGATGTGGCGGGCCGCGTAGTCGTGCACCGACTCCTCGTGCGCCACCCGGCGCGCGACGAGCGGCTCGGCGAAGACCCGCCAGCGGCCCGCGAGCGACAGCGGCGCGAAGCCGAGCAGGGACGACGGCCCGCCCGGAAGCGCGTGCAGCCGGCCGCCGTGGAACACGTAGCGGCGATTCGCCGCCGGGCTGGCGACGACGCGCTCCCCCTCGAGGCCCAGCCGCGCGAGGAGGTCGGCGGTCGGCCCGCGGCCGGTGCGGAAGGCGTTGGCGGCCCACTCGATGCGGAACCCGTCCTCGGCGACGGTCTGCAGCTTGCCGCCGGCCCGCGCGTCGCGGTCGAGCACGGTCAGCTCGAGCGGCAGGCCGCGCTCGGCCGCGTGCCGCCGGATCGCGTGGGCCGCGGTCAGCCCGGCGATGCCCGCGCCGACGACGACGACGCGCAGGGCGGTCATCGGGTGGGGTAGAGCCGGTTCTTCGGCGACGTGGTGACGGGCGTCCGGCGGTAGGGCGCAACGGGGTTGAGGATGGCCCGGCACTGCGGGTTGACGCAGCCGGGACAGCGGAAGCCGTAGTTCGGGTGGCAGGCCTCGCCGGAGGCGAGATGGCTGGCCACGATGTCGGCCAGGGCGTCCTGGAACTCGGGCATGCCGTTCAGCGAGGGCGCGCGATGGAAGTGCGCGATGCCGGCCTCGTGGGCGAGCTCGGCGTACTCGATGTCGAGCTCGTGGAGCGTCTCGATGTGGTCGCTGGTGAAGGCGATCCCGATCGCCAGCACGTGCTGCCGGCGCTTCTTGCCGAGCTCTCGGATGACCGACTCGGTCGACGGGCCGAGCCAGCGGACCGGCCCGACCTCCGACTGGTAGGCGACCAGGTACTCGTGCCGGTAGCCGAGCCGCCGCATGACCTCGTGCACGCTGGCGCCGATCTCCGCCGGGTAGGCGTCGCCCCGGTCGATGACCGACAGCGGCAAGGAGTGGGCGCTGAACAGCAGCACGACGTCGTCGCGCACGTCCGGCTCGAACCGCTCCAGGCCCTGGCGCACGGTCTCGGTCATCGCGTCGATGAAGCCCGGGTGCGCGGGCCAGCGGTCGATGACCGACCACTGGAAGCGGTCCTGCAGGCCGACGCGCCGCGCGGCGCGCCACAGCTCGTTGAGCGACGAGCCCGTCGTGCTGCAGCTGAACTGGGGGTACTGGGTGAAGGCCACGGCGCGCGTGACGCCGTCCGCGGCCATCGCCTGCAGGGCCGTCTCGCTGCTGGGCTCGATGTAGCGAAAGGCCACGTAGAACTCGTGCGGGGCGGTCTGCGGCGAGATCCGGTCGAGGCGCTCGACCATGCCGCGGCCCTGCTCCTCGGTCCACGCGAGGATGGGCGAGCCGCCGCCGATCTCGCGGTAGTACTGCTGGATCTTCTTCGTGCGCCGGTCGGCGATGAAGGGCCCCAGCCAGTCCTGCAGCGGCAGCTGGATGATCTCGCGGTCCTCGAACAGCGCCCGCAGGAAGGGGTTGACGTCGTCGGTGGTCTTGGGGCCGCCCAGGTTCATCATGACGATGCCGGTCGGGCCGCTGCTGGCCTGGCTCATGCGGTCCTCCAGTGGTGGTCGACGGGGTCGGCGTCGGCGCCGCCCTGTGCCCAGTCGCGGGGTTGGTAGAAGGCGAGGGCGGCGGCCTCCGGGCCGCCGGGCGCCGGCTGGTGGTCGAACGCCCAGCCGGCGAGCGGCGGCATCGACATGAGGATCGCCTCGATGTGACCGCCGGTCTGCAGGCCGAAGAGCGTGCCGCGGTCGTACACCAGGTTGAACTCGACGTAGCGGCCGCGACGCAGCGCCTGCCAGCGGCGCTCGCGCTCGCCGTAGGGGTCGCGGCGGTGACGCGCCACCAGCGGCAGGTAGGCCGGCAGCAGCGTGGCGATGCCGTCCTCGACGCAGGCGAGGTCGGCCACGAAGGAACGGCCGGCGTCCCCGTGCGAGGTCAGCTCGTCGAAGAAGACCCCGCCCACGCCGCGCATCTCGCCCCGGTGGCGCACGGTGAAGTAGGCGTCGCAGGCGGCCTTCCAGGCGGGGTAGTCGGCCTGCGGGTGGCGCGCGCACCAGCCAGAGAGCGCGCCGTGGAAGGCGCGCACGTCCTCCGCCACGGGGTACGCGGGCGTCAGGTCGGCGCCGCCGCCGAACCACCAGGCCAACGGCTCGGCCCCCGCGTCTGCCGCCGCTGCCCCGACCTCGAAGTAGCGGAAGTTGGCGTGGAACGCGGGCACGTGCGGGTTGCGCGGGTGCAGCACCAGCGACACCCCGGTCGCGAACCAGGGCCGGCCCTCGGTGCCCGGGTGCTGCGCCGCCAGCGTCGGGGGGACCCGCTCGCCGACGACGGCCGAGACGTTGACCCCACCGCGTTCGAACACCAGGCCGTCCTCGATGACGCGGGCGCGACCACCGCCGCCGGCGGGGCGCAGCCAGCCGTGGTCGCCGAAACGCCGCGGCCCGCCGCCCTCTTCGGCGCCGGCCGAAGAGGCCTCTTCGGCGGTCGCGTCGGCCTCGACCCCCTCGAAGCCGGCGACCAGCCGCTCCTGGGCCACGAGCATCGTGTCGAGCACGCGCGCCTGCCGCGGGGCCATGCCCGCGGGCGCGAACGCGACGCTCACCCGGCCTCCGCGTGGCGGTCGTAGCTCCGGACGGTGTCGACCAGGCGGGCGACCGCGTCCGGCGAGGTGTTCGGGAAGATGCCGTGACCGAGGTTGAACACGTGGGCGCCCCCGCGGCCCTCGGCGAGGACGCGCCCGACCTCGTCGACGAGCGCGGCCTCGGGGGCCAGGAGCGCGGCCGGGTCGAGGTTGCCCTGCAGGGCCTTGCCGGGGGCGACGCTCCGCCAGACCGACAGCGGCCGGCGCCAGTCGACGGAGAGGGCCTCGCACGGGAGCGCCGCGACCGCCTGCTCGAGGTGGGCGCCGTCGAGCGCGAGGTAGATGCGTGGCACGCCCAGGTCGGCGAGGCCGTCGAGGACGCGCCGCGCGTAGGCCGCGCCGAACGTCGCGTAGGTGCGCTCGTCGTGCAGGCCGGCCCAGGAGTCGAAGAGCTGGATCGCCTGGGCGCCGGCCTCGACCTGCATCCGCAGGTAGGCGATCGACGCCTCGGCGAGCTTGTCGAGCAGCGCGTGGGCGGCGTCGGGCTCGGCGCGCAGGAAGGCGCGGAAGGTCGCGTACTCCTTGCTGCCGGCGCCCTCGACCGCGTAGGTCGCGAGCGTGAGCGGCGCGCCGCCGAAGCCGATCAGCGGCACCTCGCCGAGCTCCGCCCGCAGGAGCCGGATCGCGTCGGCCACGAACGGGGCGACCTCGTCCTGGGTCGGCACCCGCAGGGCGTCGACCGCCGCCCGGTCGCGCACCGGCGCCGCCAGCACCGGTCCGGGCCGGAAGTCGAGCTCGAGGCCCATCGGGGGGAGCGGCGTCATGATGTCGCTGAAGAGGATGGCGCCGTCCATGGCGTAGCGGCGCACCGGCTGCAGCGTGACCTCGGCCGTCAGCTCGGGTGTCCGCGCGAGCGTCCAGAAGTCGTGACGCTCCTTGAGCGCGCGGTACTCGGGTAGGTGGCGGCCCGCCTGGCGCATGATCCAGACCGGCGCGACCGCGGTGTCCTCGCCCCGCAGGGCGCGCAGCAGCAGGCTCAACGTTCCTCCTCGTCGGAGCCGTCCTCGGGCTCCAGGGTGAAGCGGTAGCCGACCCCCCACACCGTGTGCAGGTGGACCGGGCGCGAGGGATCGGGCTCGAACAGGCGCCGCAGCCGCAGCACCACGTTGTCGATCGTGCGCGACGAGGGGAACGTGTCGTCGCCCCACACCTCGTCGAGGATGTCGTCGCGGCGCACGACCTCGCCCGCGCGGCTGGCGAGCAGGCGGAGGATGCCGAGCTCGCGCTCGCCGAGGTTCTCCTGCCGGCCGTCCGCCAGGGCGGCGGTCCAGGCCCGCAGGTCGACCGTGTGACCGGCGAAGCGCAGCAGGTCGCTGCCGCCGCTCCAGCCGCAGCGGCGCAACAGCGCCTCCACCCGCAGGATGAACTCCGGCAGGTGGAAAGGCTTGGCGAGGTAGTCGTCGCCCCCCGCGCGGAGGCCGCGGACGCGGTCCTCGGGCTCACCGCGCGCAGACAGGAACAGGACCGGCGTGCGGTCGCCGGCGTCGCGGCGGCGCTCGCACAGCGCGAAGCCGTCGATGCCCGGCAGCATGACGTCCAGCACCACCAGGTCCGCGTCGCCGCGCGCCCACGCCGTCTCGCCGCTGGGGCCGTCGGCGGCGACCGACACGCGGTGGCCCTCGGCCTCGAGGTTGTCGCGCAGGACGGACGCCATGGCGCGCTCGTCCTCGATGACCAGGACGTGGGGGGAGGTGGCACTCATGCGCTGGCCACCGCCCCGGGGCCGCCGGGCGCCGGCGCGACGTCGTCCGCGGCCACCCGCCGCGGCAGCACGACCGTGAAGCGGCTCCCGCGACCGGCCGGTCCCGGCTCGACCTGCACCCAGCCGTTCATGGCCTCGGTGACGGTCTTGACCAGGTGCAGCCCGAGGCCGACGCCCACCGACACCCGCGTGAGCTCGTCGCCCGCACGGTAGAAGCGCTCGAACACGCGCTCGCGCTCCTCGGCGGGCACGCCCGGACCCTCGTCGTCGACGTGCAGGCGTACCAGATCGCCGTCGGCGCGCAGCGTCACCGTCACGGGCCTCACGTCACCCGTGCCGTACTTCACCGCGTTGTCGAGCAGGTTGTTGAGCACCAGCGCGAAGGCGTCCGGGTCGAGCGACACCGGCAGCGGCTCGTGAGCGTAGCGCACCGTCAGCCGTGCCCCGCGGGCCTCCAGGCCCTCCCGCGCGCGCCCGATGAGGCCCTGCACGACGACGTTGAGGTCCGCCGCCTCCAGCACGGGCGGCGCATCCGCCTGCTCGAGCCGCGCGGCCGCCAGGACGTGGTCGCTGGTGCGCTCCAGCCGGTCGAGCTCGGTCTCCATCCGCCGCAGGTAGTCCACCGTGCGCTCCGGGCTCGAGCGCCGCAGCCGGAGCGTCTGCACCAGCAGCCGCAGCGTCCCGATCGGGGTGTTGAACTCGTGCGTGACGGCGCTGAGGAAGTTCTGCTGGCGGCGTTTGAGCTCGCGCTCGGCGCGCAGGCTGCCGGCGATCAGCGCGAGCATCGCGAGGATGACGACGGCGAAGAAGGGCCCCTCGAAGGCGATCATCCGGCGGGCGGAGGCGTCGCGCGCGGCCAGGCGGGCGGCCGCCTCGGGGTCCACCTCGACGGTGAGCCGGCCGTCGGGCAGGGGCGCGCCCGGCCGCAGGTGCGGGTAGCGCTCGAGCAGTGCCTCCAGGCTCCCCGGATCGCGGGCCAGGAGGGCCGTCACCGCCGTGACGTCGCGCTCCCAGGCCGCCTCGCGTTCGGCGGCCGCGCGGTCGAGGAGCTGCGCCTGGAAGAGCAACCACCAAGCGACCTGCGCCAGCACGAAGAGCACGATGACCGTGAACGCGATGCGCGTACCGAGGCGCTCGCCGTTCCCCTGGCGAGGCGGCCGGCGCCCCCGCGCTCCGGGTCGACCGCGCGTCATCGGAGCCACCCCTGCGCGACGGCCTCCAGCGCGTGGTAGGTGAGGACGAGGTCGGCGCCCGCGCGGCGGATCGCGGTCAGCGACTCGCGCACCGCGGACGCGCGGTCGAGCGCGCCGGCCTCGGCCGCGGCCTCGAGCATCGCGTACTCCCCCGACACCTGGTAGGCGACGACGGGCCGGTCGGAAAGCGCGCGCACGCGGGCGACGACGTCGAGGTAGGGGAGGGCCGGCTTGACCATGAGCAGGTCGGCGCCCTCGGCCTCGTCGAGGGCGACCTCGATCGCGGCCTCGCGCGCGTTGCGCGGGTCCATCTGGTAGCTGCGGCGGTCGCTCGGGGCCGGGTGGCCGTCGACGGAGCCGTGCGGGCTGGAGCCGGCCGCGTCGCGGAACGGGCCGTAGAAGGCCGAGGCGTACTTGACGGCGTAGGCAAGGATCGCCACGCCGTCGTGGCCGGCGTGATCGAGCCCCGCGCGGATGGCGGCGACGCGGCCGTCCATCATGTCGGACGGCGCGACCACGTCGGCACCCGCCTCCGCGTGCCGCACGGCCATCGCGGCGAGCCGCGGGAGCGTGGGCCCGTCGAGCACGCGCGCCTCCGTGCCCCCGGGGCGCGGCGGGGCGAGGACGCCGCAGTGCCCGTGGTCGGTGTAGCCGCACAGGCAGACGTCGGTCATCAGGACCAGGTCGTCGCCGAACGCGGCCCGGGCGGCCCGCAGCGCCTCGGGCACCGGGCCGTCGGACGCCGTGGCGGCCGAGCCGACCGCGTCCTTCGCTTCCTCGCCGACGACGCCGAAGAGCATGACGGAGCGGATCCCCAGCTCCAGCGCCCGTTCGAGCTCGGGCAGCAGGAGGTCGACCGAACGACGCGCGACGCGCGGCAGCGACGCGATCGGCTCGAACCGGTCGCGGCCGGGCACGACGAACGCGGGCCACACCAGGTGCTCCGGCGCGACGTGGGTCTCGGCCACCAGCGCGCGCAGGGCCGCCGTGGCCCGCAGGCGCCGGGGGCGCAGCGGCTGGCGGCTCATCGCCCGCCTCCGCAGCCGCAGCGGGCCAGCGCGCCGAGCACCCCTTCGACGGTGGGCTCGGCCGCCTGCACCACCGACCAGCCGCGGCGGACGGCGGCGGCGGCGGTGGTCGGGCCGATCGCCACGAGCAGCGCCTCGGCGCCGACGTCGACCGGCAGGGCCGCGACGGCCGAGGGGCTGGCGAGGACGACGGCGTCCACATGGTCGTCGAGTGACCAGGCGACGCCCTCGCTGGCGTAGACGGTGGCGGTGCGGACCTCGACGCCCGCGCCCTCCAGGGTGTCGGCCAGGGTGCTGCGGGCGCGGTCGCCCTGGACGAGGCCGACGGCGTCGCCGGCGCGCGGCGACTGGGGGTGCCGCAGCAGGCCGTGCGCCAGCCCGGCGGCCGTGGCGGGGCGAGCCACCAGC
>JAHYJQ010000170.1 GCA_019429025.1 Trueperaceae bacterium
TTACCTGACCTTCGCCGGCGACGTCCGCGAGTGGGGGCGCTTCAGCGAGTACCCGCTGCAGGACTACCTGCACGGCAACTGACCCACGCGTCCGCCGCATCGCTCGGCGCCTCCGGCAGCAGTCTGCCGGGGGCGCCGCCGTCTGGGGGTTCGGCGGCCGGCGTCGGCAGCGAGACGGGCGCGGGGGCCGGCGCCCCCACTCAGCGGGCGGCGCTGGCGAGGTTGGGCAGCCAGGTCACGATGCCCGGCAACAGCGCGATCACGATCACCATCGCGAGCTGGATGGCGATGAAGGGGATCACGCCGCGGTAGATGTGGTGCGTCTTGATCGACGGGGGGCTGATGCCCTTGAGGTAGAACAGCGCGAACCCGAACGGGGGCGTCAGGAACGAGGCCTGCAGGTTCATCGCGATCAGCACCCCGAACCACACCATCTGTTCGGGGCCGAAGAACGCTAGCGCGATCGGCGCGAGCAAAGGAACGACGATGAAGGTGATCTCGATGAAATCGATGAAGAAGCCGAGAAAAAAGATGACCAGCATCGCGAAGACGATGAAGCCGGTGGCGCCGCCGGGCAGGTTGACCAGGAAGTCCTGGACGATCCGCTCCCCGTGCAGGGCGGTGAACACCATGCCGAAGGCGGTGGCGCCGGTCAGGATGATGAACACCATGGACGTCAACCGCACCGTCTGATCCATCGTGCTCGTCAGGTTGGTCAGCGTCAGGCGGCGGTTGACGACGGCCAACGCCAGCGCGCCGATGGCCCCCATCGCCCCGGCTTCGGTGGGCGTGGCGATGCCGAAGAAGATCGTGCCGAGCACGAGGAAGATGAGGATCAGGGGGGGCAGCAGGTTCTTGATCACCCGCGCCAGCAGCGCCCAGCCGTGGATCGTACGCGCCTCGGGCGGCAGCGCCGGCGCCTCCAGGGGGCGGGTGATCGCCTTGAAGACGACCCACAGCATGAACAACCCGGCCAGCATGATGCCGGGGATGAAGGCGCCCAAGAACAGGTCGCCGACCGACACGCCGATCTGGTCGCCCAGGATCACCAGCACGATCGATGGCGGGATGATCTGCCCCAGCGTGCCGGACGAGGCGATCACCCCGGTGGCGAGCGGCTTCGCGTACTTGTACTTGAGCATCACCGGCAGCGCCAGCACCCCCATCGTCACGACCGAGGCGCCCACGACGCCGGTCGAGGCGGCGAGCAGCGCGCCCACCGCGACGACGGAGATGGCCAGGCCGCCGCGGAGCCGGCCGAACAGCATGCCCATCGTCTCCAGCAGGTCTTCCGCCAGGCCGCTCTTCTCGAGCATGACGCCCATGAACACGAAGAAGGGCACCGCGACCAGGGTGAAGTTGTCCATGATCGTGCCGAAGATGCGCTGCGGCAGGATGTTGAGCCGCGCGTAGCGGAACTCGGCCGCCCACGGCAGGTCGAGGCCCACCACCTGCGGCAGGAAGTCGGAACCGATGAGCATGAACAGGAACGCGACCCCGCCCAGGCTGAACGCGACCGGGAAGCCGATGAGCAGCAGACCGATGGCGGCGGCGAACATCGCCAGCCCGAGCATCAGCGTGCCGCTCCGATCGCTCGGCCGTCCGGGTCGGCGGCGTCGCTCGCCGGGTCGGCGGCCGCGTGCGGGCTGCCGGAGTCCGGCACGCCGCGCAGGAAGGCGACGTGCTTGATGAGCTGCGACACGCCCTGCACGGCCAGCAGCGCGAACGCCACCACGATGAGGGTCTTGATCGGGTAACGGGCGAGACCGCCCGGGTTCGGGCTGAACTCCAGTTGGCTCCAGCTGCGGGCGACGTAGGTGTGCCCGAAGTAGATGCCCATCCAGGCGAACGGCAACAGCAAGAACAGCGTGCCGAAGATGTCGATCCAGGCCCGCGCGCGGGCGCCGAGACGCGAGAAGACGATGTCGACGCGGACGTGCCCGTCCTGGCGCAGGACGTAGGCGGCGCCGATGAGGAACACGAAGTTGTACAGCAGCGTCTGGAGCTCGAGGTAGGTGTTGTTCGACAGCGCCGCTGCCACCTGGTCGCCGAAGGCGCGCCGGATCCACTGGTAACCGTAGCGGGCCACCACGTTCTGGACGCCCACCAGAATCAGGAGCAGCGAGGCCCACCAGGCCGCCTTGCCGAGCAACGTGGTCGTGGCGTCGATCCCTCGGGTGACCGCCAGCAGGAACTTCACGTGGCCTCCAGGGGCCCCGGCGCGGGGTCGACGCGCATGGCGGCGATGCCTGGCGCCCGAAGCGCGCGCACGATACCGTGGGGCGACGGGACAATCAACGTGGCGCCCAGGGCGGCCCGAGCGCCGTTCGTCGGGGGCCTAGCGGTTCAGGTAGCGGCCCACGTCGCGCAGGTGCTCGTCGAAGTCCAGGTTGGGCCGGAACACGGGGGCGTCGCCGTCGAAGCCGTGGAGGAAGTAGAGCCACGGCCGTCCGGCCTCGTCACTGCGCGTCGGCGTCAGGACGGCGGCGAGGGCGGCCGCGCCCGGATTGCCGATCGGCGCCACGGGCAAACCGGGCCGCGTGTACGTGTTCCACGGGTGGTCGGCCTCGAAGTCGCCGGCGGGGCGGTCGAGCTCCGGCAGTTCCTTGCCCAGGCCGTACGCGACCGTGGGGTCGGACTGCAGCGGCATGCCCAGGTCGAGGCGGTTGAGGAAGACGCCGGCGATGATGCCCATCTCGCCGTCGTCGCCCGCCTCGGCCTGCACCATGCTGGCGAGCGTCACCCAGGCGTGGAGGTCGAGCTCGAGGCCCTCGAGCTCGGCGAGCACGATGCCGCTGGCCTCGCGTTCGAAGCGCGCGAGCATGGCGGCGACGATCTGGCCGGCGTCGAAGCGCAGCGGCAGCTCGTAGGTGGCCGGGAAGAGGTAGCCCTCGAGCCCGGCGCCGTCCGGGAGTCCGTCCGGGCGCCACTCGGGCGGCGGGTCGGCGACGATGCGGGCGACGTCGTCGACGACGTCGCGGTCCCAGCCGGCGGCCTCGAGGCGCCGCAGGACGTCGTTCGCGCGGACGCCCTCGGGCAGCACGAAGCGGGCGGTGCGCGGGCGGCCGCCGCGCACCAGCGCGTCGGCGATCTGCGGCACCGTCAGGTCGCGGCGCAGGTCGTAGAGGCCCTCGCCGACGCGCCCCTCGTCGCCGCGGTAGCGCAGGACGGCCAGCAGCGCGCGGCGGTCGCGCAGCAGGCCGGCGGCCTCCAGGTCGGCGGCGACGCGGCTGGCGCTGGCGCCGGGCGCGACCTCGAACGCCACGGGGCGCGGGTCGCCCGCGTCGACCGGGCCGAGGCTCCACGCCGCCCAGGCGCCCGCGGCCGCCAGCAGCGCGAGCGCCGCGAGGGCGGCGAGGCTGAAGGCCGCCCGCGGGCCGCGGCGGCGACGGGGGGGCGGGGGTGGTGGTGGCGGCGCGACCGGGACGGCCGCGGACGGGCGGCCGATCGCCGGCGGGGTGGCCGGCGGTGGGTCGGGCGGGGATGCGGGCGCGGGGCCGTCTGCGGGCGCGGGGCGTTCGGGCTCGGCGCTCACGGCGTCGTCCCTTCCGCGCGCTCGGCCGCCGCCCGCCGCTCCAGGTAGGTCTCGAGGATGGCCACGGCCGCGCCTTCGTCGAGCCGGCCCTTCTCCTGGCGCCTGCCCCGCGGCAGGCCCGACCCGGCGACCTGGCGCTGGGCCAGCGCGGTCGTGAAGCGCTCGTCGAGCAGCTCGACGCGCAGCCCGGCGGCCCGCAGGGCCTGGGCGAAGGCGCGCACGCGCTGGGTCTGGCGCGAGTCGCCGCCCTGGGCCCGCAGGGGGAGGCCGACGACCACCAGCGACGCCCCCTCGGCCTCGGCCGCGGCGGCGACCGCGGCGACGTCGTCGGCCTGCCGTCCGCCACGCACGAGGGCGCCGCGGCCGAAGGCGAAGCGCGAGCCGACCTCGCCGCGGGCCAGGCCGATGCGCGCCTCGCCGACGTCGAGCGCCAGCACGACGCCTCGGCGCGGCGCGTCGGGGGCGCCGTCCGTGGGCGTCGGGGGGGCCGCGGCGCTCAGCCCTGCACCGCCTGGGCGACGACCTCGGGGACGGCGGCCAGCGCCGCCTGCAGGCCGGCTGCGTCCCTGACGCCCGCCTGGGCCATGTCGGGCCGGCCGCCCCCGCCCCCGCCGCCGCGTTGGGCCAGCGCCTTGACGACCTGGCCGGCCTGCGCGCCGCGCGCGCGGGCGGACGCCGCCGCCTTGACGACGAGCAGGGTGCCGCTGCCGACCACCACCAGCTCGGCGCCGCTACGCTGCATGAGGGTGTCCGCCGCGTTGCGCAGCGCGGCGGCGTCGAGCCCGTCGAGCGCGAGGCTGGCGACCCGCAGCCCGCCGATCTCGGCCACCTCCTGGGCGCCCTGGGCCTGGGCGGCCGCGAGCTTGTCGCGCAGGCCGGCGACCTCGCGCTGCGCCGCCTTGAGCTCCGCCTGCAGCTTGCCGACGCGTCCCTCGACCTCGTCGGGCTTGGCGCCGAGCGCGCGGGCGGTGGCGCCGACCGCGTCGCGCAGCTGCTGGACGTGCGCCAGCGCGGCGCGACCGGCGAGCGCCTCGATGCGCCGCACGCCGGCGGAGGCGGCCTCCTCGGCGGTGACGAGGACCGGCCCGATCTCGCCGGTGCGGCCCACGTGGGTGCCGCCGCACAGCTCGATCGACGGGCTCGCCGTCGGCTCGCCGATGGTGATCATGCGGACCTCGGCCCCGTACTTCTCGCCGAACAGCATCATCGCGCCTGCCGCGCGGGCCTCGTCGATCGGCACCACGCGGGCGCCGACCGGCAGGTCGGCCTGCACCCAGCCGTTGACGATCGTCTCGACCTCGTGCAGCTGCTCGGGCGTGATGGGGGCGCCGTGGCTGACGTCGAAGCGCAGCCGTTCCGGCGCCACCAGCGAGCCCGCCTGGGCGACGTGGTCGCCGACGACGCGCCGCAGGGCGGCGTGCAGCAGGTGGGTGGCGGTGTGGTGCTTGCGGGTCTCGCGGCGGGCGGGGTCGACGGTGATGCGCACGCGCTGGCCGACGCGCAGCGTGCCGCGCGCCACCTGGGCGCGGTGGACGACGAGGCCCTGGGGGCCCTTGACCGTCTGCTGCACGATGGCGGCGCCGCCGTCCCAGGCGACCTTGGCGGCGTCGCCCACCTGCCCGCCGCCCTCGGCGTAGCAGGGGGTGACGTCGAGCACCAGTTGCACCGCGTCGCCCTCGCCGGCGGCCTCGACGGCGCCGGCCTCGGCCACCAGCGCGACGACCGTGGCGTCGGCCGCCTCGCTCTCGTAGCCGACGAAGCGGCTCGGCGCGTGCGCGGCGGCGACCTCGGCGAGCACGTCGACGGCGGCGAACATCGTCGCCTTGCCGCCGCCGGCGCGCGACACGGTGCGCGCCTCCTCGCGGGCGCGCGCGTAGCCCTCGCGGTCGACCACCACGCCGCGCTCGGCGGCCATCTCGACCGTGAGGTCGAGCGGGAAGCCGTAGGTCTGCCACAGGTCGAAGGCGACCTCGCCCGCCAGCACCTCGTCGCCCAGGCCGTCCAGCACGTCCTTGACGCGCTCGATCCCGGCCCCGAGGGTCTCGAGGAACTGGCTCTCCTCGGCCCTGACGATCGCGGCGATGCGGCCGGCCGCCCCGCGGACGTTGGGGTAGGCCCCGCCCATGCTCTCGGCGACGCCCGCGACGAGCTCGAACAGCACCGGCCGGCGCACGCCCATCTGCCACGCCTGCCGCGCGGCGCGCCGGATGAGCATCTTGACGACGTAGCCGGCACCGTCGTTGGCGGGCAGGATGCCGTCGGCGATGCACATCGTCACCGAGCGGACGTGGTCGGCGACGATGCGGTGCGGCACGCTCTCGAGGTCGCGGTAGGGCACGCCGGAGGCCGCCACCAGGCGGCGGATCGTCGGCTGGAAGAGCTCGGTCGCGTAGGCGTCGGTCGCGCCGGTCACGACGGACGCGAGGCGCTCGAAGCCCATGCCCGTGTCGATGTTCTTCATCGGCAGCGGGTGCAGCTCGCCGTCTTCGAGGTCGAACTGGGTGAACACCAGGTTCCAGATCTCCATGAAGCGGTCGCCGCGACCGGTGTTCGGCCCGGTCTCGTCGGGGCTGCCGTACTCGGGGCCGCGGTCGTAGAAGATCTCGGAGCAGGGGCCGCAGGGGCCGGAGCGCCCGTCCTTCACGGCGTTGGCGGGCCAGAAGTTCTGGTCCTCGCCCCAGCGCGACATGCGGGAGACGGGCACGCCGACCTGCTGCGTCCAGATGTCCCAGGCCTCGTCGTCGTCCTCGAAGACCGTGACCCACAGGCGGTCCGGGTCGAGCCCCAGCCACGCCGGGTCGGTGAGGAACTCCCATGCCCAGGCGGCGGCCTCGGCCTTGAAGTAGTCGCCGAAGGAGAAGTTGCCGAGCATCTCGAAGAAGGTGTGGTGCCGGCGCGTGCGCCCGACGTTCTCGATGTCCGAGTCCTTGCCCCCCGCGCGCATGCACTTCTGCGAGGTGGCCACGCGCGGCCACTCGCCCTCGAAGCCCTCGAAGCGGGCGGGGGCGCCCTGGAACTGGGGCTTGAACTGCTGCATGCCGGCGACGTTGAACATCAGCGTCGGGTCGTCGCTCTTCAGCGAGGCCGACGGGTGGACGAGGTGGTTCTTGGACGCGAAGAACCGCAGGAAGGTGGCCCGCAGCTCGTCGAGGTCGTGGATGGATGCCATGAGGGTGCCTCCGGGCCCGCGGCGGGGACCGCCGGCCGTCATCGGGCCATCATAACGACGCGTTCGCGGCGACGACCGTCACCGGCGGGCCGCCGAGCGCGGGTCAGCGCAAGGCGTGTGCGCGGCCGCGCACCCCGCGCCGCCGCGCACCCCGCGCCGCCGCGCACCCCGCGCCGCCGCGCACCCCGCGCCGAGCGCGG
>JAHYJQ010000171.1 GCA_019429025.1 Trueperaceae bacterium
ACCCCGCTCGACGACCTCCTGCTCGACGACGGCAGCGTCGGGGTGCCGCTGGGCGGCGCGACGCCCGCGGGCGCGGCGGGCGGCGACCCGGACGCCCCGCCCTGGGACGTCGCGCCGGTCGCCGCGGCGTACGCCGCGGCACGTGGCGGCGGCTCTCCCGGCTCGGCGACGGGCGCTCCTTCCCGCGCGGCGGTCGCCGACGCCGACCCAGGGACCGACCCGGTCGGCGGCATCCCGCTGCAGCTGCCCCCGCTCGAGCTGCTCGATCCGCCCGAGCCGCCCGAGGAGGACGCGTCGACCCTGGTGCGCGAGCAGCGCGAACGCGTGCGCCGGATCGACGCCACGCTGGCCAGCTTCAAGCTCGAGGGGCGGGTCGTGGCCAGCGTGCGCGGGCCGACGGTCACGCGCTTCGAGGTGGAGCCGGCGCAGGGGGAGAAGATCAGCCGCTTCGCCAACCTCGCCGACGACCTGGCGCTGGCGATGGCGGTCGCATCGGTGCGCATCGAGGCGCCGATCCCGGGCAAGAGCGTCATCGGCCTCGAGGTGCCGAACAGCGTCAAGGAGATCATCCACTTCCGCGAGGGCGTCGAGTCGTCCGCCTTCCGCCGCAGCAAGGCGCGGCTGCCGATCATCCTCGGCAAGTCGATCGACGGCGAGATGCTGGTGGGCGACCTGGTGCGCATGCCGCACCTGCTCATCGCCGGCTCGACCGGCTCGGGCAAGTCGATCGCGGTCAACACGCTCGTCGCCAGCCTGCTGTACCGCTTCCTGCCGACGGAGCTGCGCTTCCTCATGATCGACCCGAAGATGGTCGAGCTCACGCCCTTCGACGGCGTGCCGCACCTCATCCGGCCGGTGGTGACCAACCCGGGCGAGGCGGCCGGCGTGCTGCTCGGCGCCGTGTCGCACATGGAGCGGCGCTACAAGATGATGAGCCGCATCGGGGTCAAGAACCTCGATCAGTACAACGCCAAGGCGAAGAACCTCGACCTGCCCGAGCTGCCCTTCATCGTCGTCGTCATCGACGAGCTCGCCGACCTCATGATCACCAGCCCCAAGGAGGTCGAGTCGGCGATCATGCGCCTGGCGCAGATGGCCCGCGCCACCGGCATGCACCTCATCCTCGCCACCCAGCGGCCGTCGGTCGACATCCTCACGAGCCTGATCAAGGTCAACGTGCCGGCGCGCATGGCCTTCGCCGTCAGCTCCGGCTTCGACTCGCGCACGATCCTCGACACGATGGGCGCCGAGCGGCTGCTCGGCCGCGGCGACATGCTCTACCACCAGCCGGGCCTGCCGAAGCCGCTGCGGCTGCAGGGGCCGTTCATGGCGGAGTCGGAGATCGCCGCGGTGGGCGACTTCCTGCGCCGGCAGTTCTTCGAGGACGAGTTCGTCGAGGCCTACGCCTCCGACTTCGAGCCGGCCCTGCCCGACGACTCGACCGCGAACGGCTTCATCGACTGGAACGACGACAAGCTGCGGGTCGCCGCCGAGCTGGTCATCGCCGAGGGCGAGGCCAGCGTGTCGCGCCTGCAGCGGCGCCTGCAGGTCGGGCACGCCCGCGCGGGCAAGTTGATGGACTCGCTGGAGAACCTCGGCGTGGTCGGCCCGCACAACAAGAGCAAGCCGCGCGACGTGCTCATCACGATGGACGAGCTGCCGAACGTCTTCGGGCGGTGAGGGGCCTTGCCCTGGAGGAGGTGGCGCCGTGAATCCATCGGCCCGCTACGCCAAGGTCGTCGCATGGTCGGATGAGGACCAGTGTTTCGTGGGGACGGCTCCGGGACTGATCGACGGCGGTTGTCATGGTGATGACGCGGTCCGCGTGTTCATCGAACTCACCCAGATCGTCGAAGAGGTGATCGCGATCTACGAGCGCGACGGCTTGGCGTTGCCCGTGCCCACGCGTGGCCGTATGCGCTCGGGCGCCGGTTGAGCCGACGGCACCGGTGTCGTCCACGTAGCAGGACTGGCGGCGTCCGGTCGCACAGTGGTGGTATGGTGCATTGGTGCTAGGGCACCGGAGGTCGCGACGATGCGAAGATTGACCATCACCCTGAGCGACGAGCGCCACCGTGCGCTGAAGGAGGCCGCTGCGCGGCAAGGTACGTCCATCGCGGCGCTCATCGACGCGAGCCTCGATGCGTATGGCGTCAAGACGCGCCAGGCCGCTGCCGCGCTCGTGGCGCGGGCCCGTGCCCACGCCGCTCTGGAGGAGGACGCCGCGTTGGCGCTAGCGGTGGACGAGGTACGCCGGGCGCGCCGCTGATGCGGCGGCAGGTCGTCGTCGACACCAACGTCCTGGTGAGCGGTCTGCTGACCCACGATCCGCTCTCGCCGCTCGCCATCATCCTCGATGGCATGCTGACCGGGCGCATTCGGTTCCTCCTGTCCTCGCGGCTCCTGGCGGAGTACCGGGAGGTGCTCCTCCGTCCGCGCGTCCAGCGGCGCCACGGCCTCGGGGTCACCGAGGTCGACGAGTTGCTCACCGAGATCGCCGTCGTGGCCGCTTGGCGCGAGCCGCACACGACCGTCGTAGAGGCGAAGGATGCGGGTCCCCAAGCAGCTGCGCCTGACCCCGGCGACGACCATCTGTGGGAACTGCTGCGCCTGGCCGACGACGCCATCCTCGTCACCGGCGACGCCCTGCTCGTCGAGCGCCCACCCGAGTTCGCCTCCGTGATGACGCCGAGGGCGTTCGTGGCCCTGCTCGCGGAACCCGAGACGCACTGACGCACGACCGCAGCCCCGCACCCCCGAACGCCCCCGCACGCCGACCGCGCGCTACGATGCGCCTCCGATGACGCGTCGCGCCCGCCCCCCCGAGCTCATGAGCCCCGCCGGCCACTGGCCGCAGCTGCGGGCCGCGATGGAGGCCGGCGCCGACGCGGTCTACTTCGGCCTGAACCACTTCAGCGCGCGCGCCAAGGTCGGCTTCACCCTCGAGGAGCTCCCCGAGGCGATGGCGACGCTGCACGAGCGCGGCGTCCGCGGCTTCGTCACCTTCAACACCCTGGTCTTCGACCACGAGCTCGACGCCGCCGAGCGCGCGCTCCTGGCGATCGCCGAGGCCGGCGCCGACGCGGTCATCGTGCAGGACGTCGGCGTGGCGCGCCGCGCGCGTGAGGTCGTGCCCGGCCTACCGGTGCACGGCTCCACCCAGATGTCCGTCACCAGCGCCCAGGGCGTCGCCTTCGCCGCCGCCCACGGCGCCCGCCGGGTGGTGCTGGGGCGCGAGCTGTCGCTGGCCGACCTGCGCCGCATCCGCGCGGCCACCGACGTCGAGCTCGAGGTGTTCGTGCACGGCGCGCTGTGCGTCAGCTACTCGGGGCAGTGCTTCAGCAGCGAGGCCTGGGGCGGGCGCTCGGCCAACCGCGGCCAGTGCGCGCAGGCCTGCCGCCTCGCGTACGACCTGGTGGTCGACGGCACGCCGCGCGCGTTGCTCGACGAGCGCTACCTGCTGTCGCCCGGCGACCTCATGGCGCTCGCGCAGGTGCCCGAGCTGATCGCAATCGGCATCGACGCGTTCAAGATCGAGGGCCGCTACAAGGACGCCGACTACGTGGCGCTGACCACCCACGCGTACCGCACGGCGATCGACGCGGCCTGGGGCGTGCGCCCTGAGGCGGGCGGCGGGGAGGCCTCCGGCGCGGCCGCGGGACCGGCCGCCAGGCCCGCCGCGGACCCCGCGTCCGATCCCGCCCTCCTGCGCGACCTCGAGCAGGTCTACTCGCGCGGCCTGGGCCCCTGGTTCATCGCCGGCACCGACCACCAGGCCGCCGTGCGCGGGCGCGCGCCCCGCCACCGCGGGCTGCGCCTCGGCACGGTGGTGCGCGTCGACGAGCGCGGCGGCGCCGTCGTGGTCGCGCCGACGGCCCCGGACGAGCCGCCGGGACCCGCCCGCGCCGACACCCGGCCCACCGCTCGCGCCGCCGCCGAGGCCGCCGGCCGCGCCCCCAGGCCGGGCGACGGGCTGGTGTTCGACGCCGCCCACCGCCGCTCGCCCGGGCTCCCCGAGCAGGGCGGCCGCGTCTACGCCGTCACCGCCGAGCGGGACGGCTGGCGCCTCGCCTTCGGCCACGGCGACGTGGTGCTGCGCCACGTCCGCCCCGGCGACGCCGTGTGGCGCACGCACGACCCGACCCTCCACGCCCGCGTCCGCCAGTGGACCGACGCCGCCGAGCCCCAGCGCACCCACGGCCTCTCCCTCGCCATCACCGCCCACGAGGGCACCCCCCTCGTCGTCGTCGCCACCACCGCCCGCGGCGAGACTGCCGTCACCGTCGGCGACGAACCGTTACCCCACGCCGACGCCAGGCCGCTCGACCTCGACACCGCGCGAAGGCAGCTGGGTCGGCTCGGCGGCAGCCCATTCCACCTAGCCGACGTCACGCTCGACCTCGCGGGCTCTCCGTTCGTCCCCGTGTCACGACTCAACACGATTCGCCGCGAGCTCGTGGACGCGCTCGTCGCCGCCAGGCGACGGCGAGGGGGTGGCGGGGCGTCGAGAGGAGCGTTTGCAGCGCCAGCTGCAACAGCGACGATCGACGCCCCGCCACCCCCGCCACCGGTGCGGGAAGACGCGCCGACGCGACTTCACGTGCTCGTGCGCACGCCGGAGCAGCTGGACGCGGTTTTGAACGCGCACGCCGAGGGCCTGAGCCTCGAGAGCGTGACCCTCGACTACCTGGAGTTGTACGGCCTCCGCCCCTCGGTGGAGCGGGTGCGGGCGGCGGGGTTACGGGTGCGTGTGGCGAGCCCGCGGGTGCTGAAGCCGGCGGAGCAGAACGTCGTGCGCTTCCTGGTCGACCTGGGGGCCGAGATCGTGGTGCGCTCGGCCGGGCTGCTGCGCGACCTCACGGCGCTGCCGGAGGACGCGCGCCCGCGGTTGACCGGTGACTTCTCGCTGAACGCGGCGAACGCGCTGAGCGCGCGGGCGTTCCTGGCGGCCGGCTGCGACGCGCTGACGCCCGCCTACGACCTCGACGCCGAGCAGGTGGCCGGCCTGGCGGGGGCGGTCGATCCGCGGCGGCTCGAGGTCGTCGTGCACCACCACCTGCCGGTCTTCCACACCGAGCACTGCGTGTTCTGCCGCTTCCTGTCGGACGGGCACGACCACACGGACTGCGGTCACCCGTGCGAGACGCACCGCGTGGCGCTGCGCGACGACCACGGGCGGCTGCACCCGGTGCTGGCCGACGTCGGCTGCCGCAACACGGTCTTCGGCGCCGAGGCGCAGAGCGCGGCGCGGCACTGGCCGCGCTGGCGCGCCGCCGGGCTGCGCGACGCCCGCGTGGAGTTCGTCCACGCCGAGGCCGCGGAGGTGGCCGAGGTGCTGCGGGCGTGGCGCGCCGCGCTCGACGGGGGCCTGGCGCCGGCCGCGCTCGAGGCGCGCCTGCGGGCCGCCGTCCCGCCGGGCGTCACCGAGGGGAGCTACTACGTGCCGCGCCCGGGGATGCGGGAGCTGCCGGTACTGTGACGCCTGCGGGACGGGGCGGCGAGGCGTCGATCGTCGCTGTTGCACCTGTCGGTGCAAACGCTCCTCTCGACGCCTCGCCGCCCCCGCGCGCGCTCAGCCGCCCCGCGCCTCGCCGAGGGCGCGTTCGAAGTCCTCGATGAGGTCGTCGACGTGCTCGAGCCCGGTCGCCACGCGGATGAGGCCCGGCGCCACACCCGCGGCGGCCAGGGCCGCATCGTCGAGCTGCGCGTGCGTGGTGCTCGCCGGGTGCGTCACGCTGGTCTTGGCGTCGCCCAGGTTGACGAGCCGGCTGGCGAGCTGCAGCGCGTCGAGGAAGCGCTTGCCGGCGGCGGTCCCGCCCTCGAGTTCGAAGGTGAAGACGCCGCCGGCGCCGCGCGGCCAGTCGCGCTTCGCCCGCGCGTGGTCCGGGTGGTCGGGGAGATCGGGGTGATTGACGTGCTTCACGCCGGGCTGCGCCGCGAACCAGGCCGCCAGCGCCCGGGTGGTGGCGACCTGCCGGTCGGCGCGCAGCGAGAGCGTCTCGAGGCCCTGCAGGTGCAGCCAGGCGTTGTGCGGCGAGAGGGCGGGCCCGAGGTCGCGGAGCCCTTCCACCCGCGCGCGGATGGCGAACGCGATGTTGCCGAACGGCCCGCCGGCGCCGAAGACCTCCCAGAAGTTCAAGCCGCCGTAGGAGGCGCTCGGCTCGGTGAACAGCGGGTAGCGCCCGTTGCCCCAGTCCATCGTGCCCGCGTCGACGATGACGCCGCCGACGCCGGTCCCGTGCCCGTTGATCCACTTCGTCGCCGAGTGCAGGACGACGTCGGCGCCGTGCTCGATGGGGCGGTAGAGGTAGCCGCCCATCCCGCCGGTGTTGTCGACGAACACCGCCACCCCGTGCGCGTGGGCCGCGTCTGCGATGCCCCGGAGGTCCGCCAGGCGTAGGGACGGGTTGGGAATCGACTCGACGTACACCGCGCGGGTGCGCTCGTCGATCAGGGCGTCGAACGCCTCCGGCGTGGCGGCGGTGTCGGTGAAGCGGACCTCGATGCCGAGGCGCGGCAGGGTGACGCGGAAGAGGTTGGCGGTGCCGCCGTAGAGGTGCGGGCTGGCGACGACGTTGTCGCCGGCCTGGGCGACCATCGCGATCGCCAGGAACTCGGCGGCGTGCCCCGAGGCGACGGCCAGGCCCATCGCGCCGCCCTCGAGGGCGGTCACGCGCTTCTCCAGGACGTCGTTGGTGGGGTTCATGATGCGGCTGTAGATGTTGCCGAACTCCTGCAGTGCGAAGAGCCGCGCGGCGTGGTCGGCGTCGTCGAAGCGGAACGCGGTGCTGGCGTAGATGGGCACGGCGCTGCTCTTGGTGGTGGGGTCGGCCTGCTCGTAGCCGGCGTGGACCTGCAGGGTCTCGAAGCGGTAGGGCATGGGTGGGCTCCTCGGGGGGCGCGCTCGCGCGGGTGGCGAGCACGGGTGCGACGTGGCCCGCGGCAAGCGCGGGCC
>JAHYJQ010000172.1 GCA_019429025.1 Trueperaceae bacterium
CCCGCGACGACGGCCTGCGGCTGCGCGGCGCCTGGATCACCGCCGTGGCGCGCTGCGCGCCGCCGGGCAACAAGCCGACGCCCGAGGAGCTCGACGCCTGCCGCGCCTGGTTCGCCCACGACGTGAACGGCCTGCCGCGCGTCCGGGCGATCCTCGCGCTCGGGCGCATCGCCCACGACGGCGTGCTCAAGCTGTGGCGCGAACGCGGCCTGCGCACGACGCTGGCGGCGCACCCCTTCGCCCACGGCGCGCTGCACCGGCTGGAGGGCCTGCCGGGCGCCGCGGAGGCGGGCGTGCTCCCGATGTTCGATTCGTTCCACGTCTCACGCCAGAACACGAACACGGGCCGCCTGACGGCGGCCATGTTCGACGAGGCGCTGGCGCGGGCCGCGGCGCTGGCGTCCGGGCGTCAGGCGGGCCGCACGTCGGTCTGAGCGAAGTCCTCGCCGACGTACAGCAGCGGCAGGCCCTCATGGGTGGCCAAGGCGTAGGCGAACAGGTCACCGAGGTTGAGCGCCGCCGGGTGGCGGCCCTTGCCGAAGCGCTCGAACGCGGCCATGCCGACCTCGGCCTGCTCTTCGTCGAACGGCTCGACCCGCGCGTTCGCGGCCTGCAGTAGGAGCCGGAGATCTCGGACGCCCTCGTCACCGTGCCGGGCGCGCATCACGACCATCGCCTCGAGCAGCGTCCCCGCCGACACGTGACACGACGGCACGGCAGCCAGCGCGTCGAGCAGTCGGTCGGCATCCTGCTCGCGCCGCAGGATCGCGACCAGCGCCGAGGTGTCGAGGACGATCACGTGGGGAGCCCGTGCTCGTCGTACCCGAGGATGTCGTCGGGAGCGCGGTCGTCGACGACCGGAAGGGCGGCCGCGTGGCGGCTGATGCGGTCCAGCAGGTCGCGTCGCGCCCGGGCCGCGGGCGTGCGCCGCGCCACGGCCTCCCGCAACGCCTCCGTGACGGCCTGCGTCATCGAGCGATTCGTCAGGCTCGCGAGCCGGCGCGCGAGGCGGTGGGCCTCCTCGGACTTGATGTTCAGGGCCATCGGCGACCTCCGCCTGGTATTCTACCATCTACACGAATCGGTAGAAGGCAGCATGTCGTCACGCGATCGAGGCGCGGCAGGCGCCGCACCCGCTGGTGCGCCCAGTGGGCCCGGTGCCCGCATCGCCGTCGCCCCACCCGCGCCACGGCGCGACCGCGCCGCACCACCGGCAACCATCTGGGCGCCCGACGCGCGATGATGGGCCCATGACCCTCCCCACCGTGCGCCTGCCCGATCACCTCGCCGACGCGCTGGCCGCCGGGCACCCGTGGGTCTACCGCGAGGCCGTCCACGGTCGCCCGACGATCGCCGACGGCACCTGGGTGCGCGTCGAGGCGGGCCGCGCCGCCGCGGTCGGCCTGTGGGCAACCGAGGGTGCGATCGCCGTCCGGAACTTGCGCCGCGCGGCCGCCGGCGGGCCGCTGGCGGTCCCCGACCGCGCCTGGGTCGAGGCGACCGTGGCGCGGGCCCTCGACCAGCGCGCCCGCCTGGGGCTGGGCCACGGCTCCCCCGCCGCCACCGACGCCTACCGCCTGCTCTTCGGCGAGGGCGACGGCCTCCCCGGGCTCACCGTCGACCGCTACGGCCGCTTCGCGGTCGTCAAGACCTACGCCGAAGGCTACCGCCGGCCCGGCACCGACGCCCACGCGCTGCTCGCCGCGGTCGTCCGCGCCCTCGCCGGCGCCCTGCGGCTCAAGGGCGTCCTGGCCGCGCCGCGGGCGGACGAGCCGCTCGCCGCCCTGCACGGCGAGCTGCCGCCGCCCGAGGTCACCGTGCGCGAACACGGCCTGGCGTTCCTCGCCAACCTGCACGAGGGGCAGAAGACCGGCCTCTTCCTCGACCACCGCGAGAACCGGGCGACGGTGCGCGGCCTGGCCCGCGGGCGCCGGGTCGCCAACCTCTTCGCCTACGCCGGGGCCTTCTCGCTGCACGCGCTGGCGGGGGGCGCGGCGCGGGCGGTCGACGTCGACGTGGCCGTCGCCGCGCTGGCGGACGCCGAGCGCAACGTGGCGGCCAACGCGGCCGCGATCGAGGCGGCGGACCCGGACGGCGGACCCGCTCGGGAACGCCACGCCACGCTGGCCCTCGACCTCCTCGCCGACCCAGCCGCCGCGCTGCGTCACCCGCAACTGGCGGGCAGCGACCTCGTCGTGCTCGACCCGCCGTCGCTGGCGCGCCACAAGGGGCAGCGGCACGCGGCGCTGCGGGCGTACCGCCGGCTCAACGCGGCCGCCATGGCCGCGCTGCCGGACGGCGGCCTGCTGGCGAGCGCGTCGTGCACCGCCCAGGTGAGCCCCGAGGCGTTCCGCGGGGTCCTCGCCGAGGCTGCCGCCGAGGCCGGCGTGGACGCGCGCGTGCTGCACGAGGCGGGGCACGCCGGCGACCACCCGGTGCCGCTGGCGTTCCCCGAGGGGCGCTACCTCAAGTTCGTCGTGCTGCGCATCGATCGCCCAAGCTAGCCCGGGCGGCCGCCCAGCCGCCCGGCTGGACGGCCGTCCAGCCGGGCGTCGAGCCACCCCAGCACGTCGCCGAGGACGCGTTCGCGCAGCGGGTCGTTGAAGAGTTCGTGGGGTCCGTCGTCGTAGAGCTCGAGCGTCGCGTCGCGGCCGGCCATCGCCCGGTGCAGCTCCGCGGAGGCGCCGGGGTCGGCGATCCGGTCTTCCCTGCCATGGACGATCAGCAGCGGCGGCTGGCCGTGCCCGTCGCCGACCACCGCTTCGGTCGCCGCGGCCAGCGCCGCCGCGCCCACCCGCACCAGCTCGGTGGCCATGCGCGCCTTCACGGCGCCGTGGTAGACGCGGGGGTCCTGGCGGTAGGCCTCCACGACCGCCGGGTCGCGCGACAGCGCGCTCACGTCGACGGGCTTGGTGGGCAGGTCGGGGAAGGGCCCGGCCACGCGCGTCAGCAGCCCCTGCAGCCAGCCCGGCACGTCGCCGCCCACGCGCAGGGCCGGCGAGGACAGCAGCAGGGCGTCGGGCTCGACGACCCCGCTCTGCGCCGCCCGCAGCGCGACGACGCCGCCCATCGAGTGGCCGAAGAGCACCAGCGGGCGGTCGGGATGGGCCGCGCGCACGCGCGCCACGACGTCACCCAGGTCGCCGACGAGCTGCTCGAAGCGGTCGACCTGGGCGCGCGGGCCCTCGGCGTCGCCGTGGCCGCGCTGGTCGTAGCCGTGCACGGCGTAGCCCTCGGCCGTGAGGCGCGTCGCCAGGGCGTGGTAGCGGCCGACGTGCTCGCCCAGGCCGTGGATGAGGACGAGGGCGGCGCGCGCCTCCCCCGGTTCGTCCGGCAGCCACGCGCGGGTCGGCAGCGCCAGGCCGTCGCGGCTCGTCAGCGTCTCCTCGCGCGTGCGCACCCTAGGCCTCGCCGATCTCGTGCAGCTCGAGCTCGACGTCCTCCATCACCGGGTTGCTCAGCACGCGCTCGGCGACCTGCCGCAGCTCCGCGAGGACGGCGCCCCGCTCGCCCCTCAGCGTGAGCTCGATGCGCTTGCCGACGCGGACGTCGCCGACGCCCGCGTGTCCGAGCCGGTGGAGCGTGCCCTCGACCGCGCGCCCCTGGGGATCGAGGATGGAGCGGCGCAGCATGACGTGGACGACGGCGCGGAACTCAGGCATCGTGCGGCTCCTCCCCCTCGCGGTGGGCGTGGAGATGGTCGTGGTGCTCGTGGTCGTGGTGCTCGTGGTCCGCGTCGTCGTGTTCGGGGAGGTCGAGCGCGGCCCCGACCGTCGCCTCGAGCCGGCGGCGCACCTCGTGGTACGCCTCCTCCACCCCGCCGAGGTCGCGCCGGAAGCGGTCCTTGTCGAGCTTCTCGCCGGTCTCCGCGTCCCACAGGCGGCAGGTGTCGGGGCTGATCTCGTCGGCCAGCACCAACTCGCCGTCGCCGGTGACCCCGAACTCCAGCTTGAAGTCGACGAGGTCGAGGCCGGCCACGGCGAAGCGGGCGAGAAGGTAGTCGTTGACCTCGGCCGCCAGGTCGAAGAGCGTCTCCAGCTCCTCCTCGCTCGCGTGACCGAGCGCGACGGCGGTGGCCGCGTTCATCGGCGGGTCGCCGAGCGCGTCGGACTTCAGGCAGAACTCGATGACCGTCGGGTCGAGCGGTCGGCCCTCCGCGACGCCGTAGCGGCTGGCGAAGGTGCCGGCGGCCCGGTTGCGCACGATCACCTCGACCGGCACGATGCGCACCCGCCGCACCAACTGCTCACGCTCGGAGAGCCGCGCGAGGAAGTGCGTCGGCACGCCGAAATCCTCGAGCTCGGGGTACAGCAGGGCCGTGACCGCGTTGTTGACCTCGCCCTTGCCCGCGACGGTGCCGCGCTTCTGGGCGTTGAAGGCGGTGGCGTCGTCCTTGTAGCGGACGATCACCCGCTCGGGGTCGTCGGTGGCGAAGACCTGCTTGGCCTTCCCCTCGTACAGCATCTCGCGCGCGTCGGGGCGTTCCACGTCCCGAGGATACGCCGAGCGCGGCGACCAAGCGGGAGGCGCCGGGCGGCCGCTCGGCCCGGCGCGCGGCCGCGGGCCGCGGGTGGCCGCGGCGCGCTCACAGGCCGAAGCGGCGGTAGGCCTCGTCGACGAACCGCAGGTACCAGGCGGGGTCGAACGCCGCGGCCAGCTCCGCGTACGACAGCGGGCAGGCGGGGTCCTCGGCCAGCGCGTCGCGCAGGTGGCGGCCGTCCTCCCAGCAGGCGAGGCTGGCGCGCTGGACGACCTCGTAGGCGTCCTCGCGGCTCATGCCGCGCTCGATGAGCGCGTGCAGCACGCGCTGCGAGTACACCAGCCCGCGCAGCGCGTCGAGGTTCTCGCGCATGCGCTCGGGCCGCACGATGAGGTCGCGGAGCACCCGCCGCATGCGGCGGGCCGCGTACGAGGCCAGGGTGGTCGCGTCCGGCAGCGCGATGCGCTCCACCGACGAGTGGCTGATGTCGCGCTCGTGCCACAGCACGACGTCCTCGAGGCCGGCCTGGGCGTAGGCGCGCAGCAGCCGCGCGATGCCGGTGAGGTTCTCGCTGGCGATCGGGTTCTTCTTGTGCGGCATGGAGGAGCTGCCGGTCTGGCCGGCGGCGAAGCCCTCCTGCGCCTCGCGCACCTCGCTGCGCTGCAGGTGGCGCACCTCGACGGCGATGCGCTCGATCGTCGTGCCCAGGAGCGCCAGCGCACCCAACAGCTCGGCGTGCCGGTCGCGCGCGACCGTTTGGTTGGTGACGGGGTCGACGGCGAGCCCGAGCCGCTCCGCGACCGCCGCCTCGATCGCGGGCGGCGCGTGGGCGTAGGTGCCGACCGAGCCCGACAGCATGGCGACCCCCATGACCTCGCGGGCGCGCTCCAGCCGCTCGAGGTCGCGCCCCAGCGCGGCGTAGAAGTTGAGGAACTTGAGCCCGAAGGTGGTCGGCTCGGCGTGGATGCCGTGCGTGCGGCCGATGCAGGGCGTGTGCCGGTGCTCGAGCGCCAGCCGCCGCACCTCGGCGCGCAGCGCGCGCACGTCGTCGAGGATGAGGCGCAGCGCGCCCCCGAGCACGAGGTTCTGGGCGGTGTCGACGACGTCGGTGCTGGTGAGGCCGAGGTGGACGTAGCGCGCCTCGGGTCCCAGGCGCTCGGCGAGGGCGCGGGTGAACGCGACGATGTCGTGCCGGGTCACGGCCTCGAGCTCGGCGACGCGCGCGGCGAAGGCGTCGTCGAGCGGCCGCTCCGCCGCGGCGGCGCGCAGCCGGGCCGCGACCCCGGCCGGCACCTCGCCCGTGGCCTCCCAGGCCTCGGTGGCGGCCAGCTCGACCTCCAGCCACGTGCGGTAGCGCTCGGCCTCGCTCCACAGCGCGCGCATCTCGGGGGTGGCGTAGCGCTCGATCATGCCCAGGACGCTACCACCGGGGCGGCTGGCACGGGTCCGTGGCGGCCGACGCCACGGGCGCCAAGGCCGGCGCCACAGGCGCCAAGGCCGGCGCGGCGCGCAGGGTCAGGCCAGCAGCCGCGCCAGCACCAGGTCCTCGAAGGCCAGGCCGACCGACTTGAACAGCGTGGGCCGCGCCGCGTCGGGGCGCAGCCGCCCGGCGAGCGCGTCGGCGAGGTCGCCCGCCAGCTCGTCCCACGACCACCCCTCGTCGGCCGCGTGCGCGAGGTCACCAGCCTCGGCACGGGCCGCCCCCGGGTCGTCGACGACCACCAGCGAGCGGCGCACGGCCTCGGCGTCCGTCTCACGCATGGCGTGGGTGAAGGCGCCGACGAGGTCGAGGTGCTGGCCCGCGCGCAGCCACGCGCCGCGCACGAGCGGCTCGCGTGACGTGGTGGCGACGGTCACGACGTCCGCCGCGCGCACGGCCTCCTCGAGGTCGGGGGCGACGACGATGGCGGGCCGGACGGGCGCCCGTGCGCGATCGCGCTCGCGATCGCGCCCAACGTCCCGCGCGAGATCCGCCGCCACCTGCTCGGCGCGCTCGGGCCGCCGGCCCCACACCACGACGCGGTCGTAGGGCCGCACCTGCAGGTGCGCCCGCGCCATCCACGGCGCCAGCGCCCCGCTGCCGACGACCAGCAGCGACCTCGCCGAGGCGGGCGCCAGCACGTCGGCCGCGATCGCGGAGACGGCCGCCGTGCGCAGCTTCGTCAGCAGCCCCGCCTGGCTCGCCAGCACCGGGGCGCCGTCGGGGCCCATGAGCGTGTACCAGGCCTGCACGCTCGGCAGACCGCGCGCCGGGTTGCGCGGCAGCACGCTCACCTGCTTGACGCCGAACCAGCCATCGGCGTCGGCGCAGGGCATCGTCAGCCAGGCGCCGCCGTCGGGGGCGCGCAGCTGCACGCGCTCGGCGACCTCGAAGCGGCCGCGGTCCCGGAAGGCGTCGCGCAGGGCGTCGAGCACCCGCGGCCAGGAGAGGCGGGCGACGTCGTCGTCCGTGAGGATCCGCATGCCCCAGGCT
>JAHYJQ010000173.1 GCA_019429025.1 Trueperaceae bacterium
AGGTGCTCCGGGGACTCGGGCAACAGGAACGGGTAGAACAGGCCCCCCCGCAGCCCCTGACCCGACACCCGCAGCGCGTCGACGCCCAGCGCCGCCACCACCTCGGCCACGACCGTGGCGCCTGCAGCGATGATGTCGGCGCGGTCGCGGTTGAGGCCGGGCACCTCGGCCCGCCGCGCCGCGTCGAGGCCGGCGATCTCGTCGGCCAACGCCCGCAGGTCGTCGGCGGGCAAGCGGTAGCCATGGAGCAGGTCGAGGGGGTAGCCGACGCGCTTCTGGTGGACGTTCGCCAGGTTGCGCACGGTGCCGCCGAGGCCGACGAACGTCGCGGGGGGCGGCGCGCCGGCCGCGAACGCCTCGACCGCGGCGCGCGCGGCCGCGCGCAGCGCGCGGACCGACTTGGCCTTGGGGGGGTCCCCGCGCAGGAAGCGCTCCTGGGCGCGCACCGCGCCCAGCGGCCAGCTGCCGCCGCGCCGCCAGCGGCGGTCCGCGATCTCGGCGAGCTGGAAGCTGCCGCCGCCCAGGTCGAGGCTGACCGCGTCGCGGACGTCGAGCCCGTTGGCGACGGCCAGCGCGCCGATGCGCGCCTCCTCGATGCCGTCCAGCACGCGCAGGTCGATGCCCATCTCGCGGACCGCGGCCACGAACTCGCGCCCGTTGCAGGCGTCGCGGACGGCGCTCGTCGCCGTCGCGACGAGGTGGTCGACGCCGACGGCGGCGGCGTAGCTGGCGAACGTGCGCAGGGCCGCCAGCCCGCGCGCGTAGGGGCGCGGCCGCAGCAAGCCGCCGTCATCGAGCCCCGAAGACAGCCGCACGACAGAGCGCAGCTCGTCGAGCTGACGCCAGCTGTGACCCGCGCGGTACTCCAGGGCGATGAGCTTGGCCGTGTTCGACCCGACGTCGACGATGGCGATGCGCGACACGGCAGTCGACCCCCGGTTAGAAGGCGTCGCGGACGAGACGGAGGCGGGGCGCGTGGCGGTCGCCGTCGACCAGGACGGCGTCGAAGCGGACGGGGCGGTCGTCGCCGCCGTGGCGCGCGAGCCACAGCGCGGCGGCTCGGCGGACGCGCGCGCGCTTGCGCGCCACCAGGCTCTCGGCCGCGCCTCCCTGCGCTTCCCCCCGCCGCTGACGCACCTCGACGAAGACCAGCGAGCGGCCGTCGTGCATGACCAGATCGAGCTCGCCACCGGGGACGCGGGCGTTGGTCGCTACCGTCGTCCACCCGCGGCGCTCGAGCGCCGCCCGCGCCAGGGTCTCGGCCCAATGCGCGTGTCCCCGTGCAGTCGTCGCCATCGGGCGGGTGAAGCCGCCCGACGGCGTAGCGAGCACGGGTGCTCGCGACTCAGTAGCGAGCACGGGTGCTCGCGACTCAGTAGCGAGCACGGGTGCTCGCGACAGAGTCGCGAGCACCTTGGCGTCCGACGCAGTCGGACGCACGGGGCCCTTCACCGCGGGGTCACGGGTACCCGCGGCGCGTCGGCCCACAGGCCCTCCAGGTCGTAGAACTCGCGTGCCTCGGGGCTCATCAGGTGCACCACGAAGGGGCCGTAGTCCATGAGGATCCAGCGGCTGGACGGCCCCTCGACCGCGCGGATCGGCACCTTGGCCGCCTTGAGCCGCTCGCGCACGCCATCCTCCAACGCCTGCAGCTGCAGCGAGGACTCGCCGGTGGCGACCACGAACCAGTCGAGCGTCTCCGACACCTCCTCGAGGCGCAGGACGGCGATGTCCTTGGCGCGCTTGTCGTCGAGCGCGTCCACGATCAGTTGGACCTCGTCGGGCACGGCGGGGTGGCGGGTCGCGTCGGCGGCGGTCGCTTCGGTCACCTGGGCTCCTTCGCCGCGACTCATGGCGCGGCCGGGGGGTAGGAGAACGCCACCACCTCGAGCGAGGCGAGGCGTTCGGGCGGGGGCGTGGGATCGGGGGCGTCCTGGCCGAGCACGAGCTGCAGCCCGACGGCGCGTCCGGCGACGAACGGCAGGCGGTCGATCTGCTGCTTGCCGACCCCCAGGAGCTCGGCGTAGTAGTCCGCGTCGGACCAGTGGTCGGCGACGGCGATCAGCCGGGAGCCCGCCGGGTCGGGCGAGGCGGTCGTCGTCACCAGCTGCGCCTCGGGGATGCCCATGGCGACGAGGCGCTCGACGTACGCCTCGCCGAGACCGTCGCGGCCGGAGCGGTCGACCACCTGCAGCACGACGTCCGGCGGCTCGGTCCAGTCGCGGGCGGTGCCGCCGAAGGTGCTGGCGAGGAAGGCCTCGACCTCGCGCGCGTCCGTGTGCAGAAGGGAGCTCCCCTCGTGCTCGATGGTCGGCAGCGTGGCCGCCTGCAGTTGCAGGCGGGCCAGGCGCGGCAGCAGCTCCCGCACCAGCGCCGGGCTGGCGTTCGTCTCCACGTCGGCGAGGACGGTCTCGATGAGCTCGGGGAGCAGCGTGACGGCCCGCACGTTGAGGTCGCGGACGCGCTGCAGCATGGCGTAGGCGAGCGTCTTGACGCGGTCGATGCGGTCGTAGTCGCCGCGCACGGTCTCGCGGAAGCGGACGAAGTCGGCTGCCCGCTGGCCGTCCAGGACCTGGGGCCCGGGGAACAGGTCGATGTCGAGGCCCCCGGCCACGTCGACGTAGCGCATGCGGTACGGGACGTTGACCTCCACGCCCCCGAGCGCGTCGACGACGTTCTTGAAGATGTCGAGGTTGACGATGACGTGGTAGTCGACGGGCAGCCCGAGCACCTCCGACACGGTGCGTCGCAGCCCCTCGGCGCCCTGGTAGTAGTACATCGCGTTGATGCGCGTCTGCCACGCATCCAGGTAGAGGTCGCGCGGGATGGCGATGAGCGTGACGTCGTCGTCGACGATCGACACGTAGAGGATGGTGTCCGTGTTGGTGCCGTCCGCGCTGCGCGGGCCGCGGTAGTTCCAGGCCACGATCTGGCCGTCCGCGCCGTAGACCGGGGTGCTCATCTCGGGGTAGTAGAGCCGGTCACGGCCGGCGACCACGAAGCTGAGGTGCCGGGCCCCCTCGTCCAGCCCGAGGATCTCGCGCTGCACCTCGGTCAGCTCGCTGCGCTCGACGTCGCGGTCGAGCCAGTAGCCCGTGAGCCCCGCGAGTGCCATGACGAGCCCCAGAGCCTGCAGCCAGCGAGCCCGCCGCCGACGGAGGCGGTCGCGGCTCACGGCATCACGTGGGGTGACCGAGTTCGTCATGCACCTGAAGGGTACGCGGATGGACGTCCTTCCCGCGGCTGCGCAGGTAACGCACCTTGGTCTGGACCGCGCGACGGTAGGCACGTTCCAGGTGGACCATGGCCAACTCACGGATGTCGTCGTTGACGCCGCGGCCGGGTTCGGACACGTCGGCGACGTACACCGCCATGCCGATGCGGTCGCCCGGGCGGACCCCGAACACGTGGCCCTCGATCGCCTCGAGCACGCGCTCGTCGTTCACGCCCCACTCGCTGGCGATCGCGCGGCCGGCGCGCCCGTGGACGGCCAGCGGGTGACTCCGCTCCATGTCGTTCTCGGGGGGCGCGAGCCGCAGCAGCGTCTCGACGTCCTCCTCGCGGGCGACGTCGTGGAGGACGGCGGCGAGCAGCGTGGCGCGCAGGTCGCCGTCGTCGAAACCGTTCGCCAGCGCGATGCTCTCGGCGAGCTCCGCCACCCGCATGACGTGCGCGAAGCGCTCGGCCGACAGGCGCGCGCGAACGCGCTCGCAGTACGGCGCGATGCTGGACCGACGGCAGGGACCGGTCGGCGGGAAGCGGAGATCGAGGGAAGCGGCTTGGGTCATGTTCCGGCGAAAGGGCCGCCTGCAGCGGCCCCGCGCGCCCAAGTTAGCACGCGCTGCGCGGGCCGACGTCGTCGCGGGCGGCAGATGCCGGGTCGTCGCCGTCGCCGGGCGCGGAGGCCGCGCCCGCCGCGTCCTCGTCGTCCTCCGCACCGTCGTCGTTCCACCGCCGCTCGGCCGCCTCCGCCTCGGCCCGCTCGGCCTCCTCCGCCGCACGCGCCTCGGCCTCGGCAGCCGCCTCGTCGAAGTAGTCGAACACCGCGTCGCCGATGACGACCTCGTCGCCGGTCTGCGCGCCCGCCTTGGCGAGCAGCTTCGACACGCCGAGCGAGACGAAGTGGCGCTGCAGGTAGGCGACGGCGTCGCGGTTGGTGGGGTCGAAGCGGGCGACCAGGGCCTCGATCTCGCGGCCGTGGACGACCCAGCCGAGGCCGCTGGCGTCGCGCGCGACGCGCAGCGGCTCGGTCGCGACCACCCGCCGCGTGGGCAGCGGGCCGGACACCCGCGGGGCCTCCGGCACCAGCTGGAACAGTGCCGCCACCAGCGCGTCCAAGCCCTCGGCCGTCGCCGCCGAGACGGCGAAGGTCGGCAGACCGAAGTCGGCGAGGAGCTCGGCGCCCGCCTCCGCCTCCCCCGCCCCGACGAGGTCGAGCTTGTTCAGCACCACCACGGCAGGGCGCTCGAGCAGGTCGGCGTCGTACGCCGCGAGCTCGCCGCGCAGCGCCTCCAGGTGGACGACGGGGTCGTCGGCCAGGTCGACGACGAAGGCGAGCAGGCGGGTGCGCGCGATGTGCCGCAGGAACTCGAGGCCGAGCCCGCGGCCCAGGTGCGCGTCCTCGATGATGCCGGGGACGTCGGCGATCGTCAGGCGTTGGTGATCGCGCTCGAGGACACCGAGGTTGGGGCTGAGCGTGGTGAAGGGGTAGGCGGCCACCTTGGGGCGGGCGTTCGAGACCGCCGCCAGCAGGCTGGACTTGCCGGCGTTGGGGTAACCGACCAGCCCGACGTCGGCGATCGTCCGCAGCTCGAGCCGCAGCTTGCGCTTCTCGCCCGGCGTGCCGTACTCGGCGAAGCGCGGCGCGCGCCGGTAGGAGTTGGCGAAGGCGGAGTTGCCGCGCCCGCCCACGCCACCGGCGGCGACCAGCGCCCGCTGGCCCACCTCGACGAGGTCCGCCAGCACCTCGCCGCTGTCGGCGTCGCTCGCGATGGTCCCGACCGGCACGGGGATGGTGACGTCCCCACCGCCGTGGCCGGCGCGGTTGCGGCCCTCCCCCTGCTGGCCCACGCCGGCCTTGTACACCTGGCGGGTGACCAGCCGGTCGAGCGAGGTGACGTCGTCGATCGCCTCGAGCCACACGCCCCCGCCGTCGCCGCCGTGGCCACCGTCGGGTCCGCCCTTGGGGACGTACTTGAGGCGCATGAACGACATGGCGCCGTCGCCCCCCTTGCCGCCCTGGGCGGTGATCTCGATGACGTCACGGAATGGCATGGCGGGACTCCTCTGGCGGGGCGATGCCTCGCCGCGTGCGCCGGGCTGGGTCGGGGGCGCGGAACTCACGCCGGGAGGCGCAAGCGGTGCGCCCGCGGACCCTCGGGCCGCGGGCGCGGATCCGCCCCGTTGGGCGGCCGTTCTCGGTCGACCGCGTGGGCCGGCGTGCAGGCCGGCGCGCCGGCGGGGGCCCGCGCGGCCTCTCGCGACCCGCGGCCTCTCGCGACCCGCGGCCCACCGCGGGCGTCCCGCGGCCCACCGCGGGGGCTCAGTCGGCCGACACCGCCGCCGGGGCCGTCTCCTCGACGGAGATGAAACGGCCCTTGGCGCCCTTGTCGGCGAAGCGGACCACGCCGTCGCGCAGGGCGAAGATGGTGAAGTCCTTGCCGAGGCCGGCGTTGAAGCCGGGCTTGAACTTGGTGCCGCGCTGGCGGACCAGGATGTGGCCGGCGGCGACGACCTCGCCGTCGAAGCGCTTCACGCCGAGACGCTTGGACTGGCTGTCGCGGCCGTTCTTGGAGCTGCCGACGCCTTTCTTGTGGGCCATGGTGGTCTCCTCGCGCCGCGGTCAGCCGGCGATGCCGGTGACGCGGACCTCGGTGTAGGGTTGACGGTGGCCGGTGTGGCGCCGGTAGTTGGTCTTGGCCTTGAACTTGTAGATGTGGATCTTGCTGCCGCGGCCGTGGGCGACGACCTCGGCCTTGACGCTGGCGCCGTCGACGCGCGGGCTGCCGATCTTGACGGACTCGCCGCCGAGCAGCAGCACGGGGAGATCCACCGTGGCGCCGGGCTCTGCGTCGAGCTTCTCCAGGCGCAGCACGTCGCCCTGCTGGACGCGGTACTGCTTGCCGCCGGACTCGATGATCGCGAACATGGCTCTCCTACCTCCGGTGCCCGCGGCCGGCGGAGGCCGGGATCGGGGCGACGTGCGAACGTGGACGCACCGCTTGGGCTCCGAGGCCTGGCAGGCGTCTTACCGTTCGATGGCCGGTCGCGCCCACGGGCGTGCCGGTCCAGAACCGAAAGCTTACCAGGCCCGTCGCGGGTTAGGCAAGCGACCTGCGTGCTGAGGTCCCCGTCGTCCGCGCCAGGACCACTTTTCGGACGCGTCGTGCAAGCTGCGAGGACGTCAACCCGCCGCCGCCCACAGCGTCCCCAGGAACAGCAGCCAGACGACGAAGAGCACGCCCACGTTGAGGCTGAGGTCGCGCGTCTCGCGCTGGATGCGTCGCCGCGCCATCAGCGCGAGCTCCTCGCCGCCGGCGGCCTTGGCCACGTCGCCGAGGTCGCGCGCGACCCGCACCTGCAGCTGCTGGCTCTCGTCGAGCCGCCGGCTCTCGTCGAGCCGCCGGCCGATCTCGCGGTTGACCCGCTCCGCCACCCGCCAATGCACGGACAGGCGCTCCGCGAGCGCCAGCACGCGCACCCTCAGCCGCACCCACATGCGGCGGGTGACGACCGGCGGTCGCCTGGTGGCGCCCATGAGCGCCTCGCGCTCGTGCTCGAGCAGGCGCCGCGCGCTGGCCTCGAGCGCATCGCGCTCGGCGGCCGCCCAGCGCACCGCGGCCGCACCCCCC
>JAHYJQ010000174.1 GCA_019429025.1 Trueperaceae bacterium
GTTGGCACCGCGAGGTGGCTCAGCCCCGGCCGCGGCCGCCGCCACCCCGCCACCCAC
Source organism: Trueperaceae bacterium (assembly GCA_019429025.1). Classification (GTDB taxonomy): domain Bacteria; phylum Deinococcota; class Deinococci; order Deinococcales; family Trueperaceae; genus JAABTL01. Next base: position 58 of record JAHYJQ010000174.1, read on the forward strand.
CTCGATCCGGCCGAGCACCGCCCCCACCGGCACGACGGCGCCCTCGGGCGCCACGATCTCGGCGAGGACGCCCGCCAGCGGCGACGGCAGCTCCACGGTGACCTTGTCGGTCATCACCTCGACGAGCGGCTGGTCGACGACGACCGCGTCGCCGACGGCGACCAGCCACTTGAGCACCTCGCCCTCCACCACCGATTCGGCGAGTTCCGGGAGCCTGACGTCCTGTGGCACGGGTCCTCCAGCGGGGCGGGGCCCCGGTTCAGTAGTCGAGCACGCGCTGCACCGCGCGCAGGATGCGGTCGGGACCGGGCAGGTAGGCGCGGTCCTGGGCGTACGGGTAGGGGACGTCGAAGCCGGTGACCCGCGCGGGCGGCGCCTCGAGCAGGTCGAGCGCCTCCTCGGCGATCGTGGCGGCGACCTCGCTGGCGAACGACAGCGTGCGCGGCGCCTCGCTGATCACCACGACGCGGCCGACGCGCGCCACCCGCTCGAGCACGAGGTCCTGGTCCCAAGGCAGCAGCGAGCGGAGGTCGATGACGTCGGCGGACACGCCCTGGGCGGCCAGCGCATCGGCCGCCTTGAGCGTCTCGGCCATGCTGGCGCCGTAGCTGATCAGCACGACGTCGTCGCCCTCGCGCCGCAGCCGCGCGCGCCCGATGGGGATGGTGGCGTCGTCGTCGGGCAGCTCCTCCTTGACCGCGCGGTAGAGCCGCTTGGGCTCCATGAAGACGACCGGGTCGTCGCCGCGGACGGCGCTGCGCAGCAGCCCGCGGGTGTCGCCCGGGGTCGAGGGGTAGACGACCTGCAGGCCGGGGGTGTGGACGAAGTGCGACTCGGGGTTCTGCGAGTGGTGGTGCCCGCCGGCGACGCCGCCGCCCGCGGGCATGCGCACGACCATGGGGGCGCTGAAGCCGCCGCCGGAGCGGTAGCGCAGCTTGGCGGCCTGCGACACCAGCTGGTCGAATCCGGGGAACACGTAGTCGGCGAACTGGATCTCGGCGACGGGCCGCATCCCGTGCACGGCCATGCCGATGGCGGCGCCGATGATCGCCGCCTCGGAGAGCGGCGTGTCGATGACGCGGTCGGGACCGAAGCGGTCGAACAGGCCCTCGGTGGCGAGGAAGACGCCGCCACGCTTGCCGACGTCCTCGCCGAGCAGCACGACGCGCTCGTCGCGCGCCATCTCCTCGGCCAGCGTGCGCGCCACCGTCTGGACGATCGTCTGCGCCGCCATCAGTGACCGTCCCGCTCGAGCTCGTGCGCGGCCGCGAGCTCGTCGCGCTGGCGCCGCAGGTGCGGTGGCAGGTCGGCGAACACGTCGTCGAACATCCAGCCTAGCGGCGCTCGGCCGGCGGCCTCGTTGGCCCGCACGGCGTCGTCGATCTCCGCCTTGACCTCGGCCGCCAGGGCGGCCTCGGCCGCGTCGTCCCACAGGCCGCGGCCCTCGAGGTAGCGGCGGTAGCGCGCGATGGGGTCGCGGCGGCGCCAGGCGGCGACCTCGTCGGCGGGGCGGTAGCGGCCGTCGTCGTCGGCGTTGGAGTGCGGCCCGTAGCGGTACACGAGGGCCTCGATCAGCGCCGGCCCGAGGCCCTCGCGGGCGTGCTCCACCGCCTGCCGCGTGACGTAGTACGCGGCGAGGGGATCCATCCCGTCGACGCGGTAGCCGGGCATGCCGTAGGCGTGGGCCTTGGTGGCGACGTCGGCCGAGCCGGACTGGTGGCGGAAGGCGACGCTGATCGCGTAGCCGTTGTTCTGGCACAGGAACACCGCGGGCGCCCCCTGCGCGCCGGCGAGGTTGAGGGCGGCGTGCCAGTCGCCCTCGCTGGTCGCGCCGTCGCCGAAGCTGCACAGGGTGACGTCGCCGCGGCCGGCGAGCTTCTGCGCCATGGCGCTGCCCACGGCGGGGGGCACGTGGCTGGCGATCGCGGACGCGGTCGTGAAGATGCGCAGCGCGGCGCTGCCCGGGTGCGCGGGCATCTGGCGGCCACGGGCCGGGTCGATGCGGCTGGCCATCTGCTGCGCCAGCGCCTCGGCGAGGGGCCAGCCCAGCGCCAGCGCCAGGGCGAGGTCGCGGTAGTACGGGAAGGTCCAGTCGCGCCCGGCATCGAGCGCGTGGGCGGCGCCGACCTGCGTCGCCTCGTGACCGGCGGCGGAGGCGACGAAGCTGACCTTCCCCTGGCGCTGCAGCGTCGAGAGGCGCTCGTCGAAGCGTCGCGCGCGCCGCATGTCGCGGTAGATCGCCCGCAGTCGGGCCTCGTCGAGGTCGCAGGCGAAGGGCGCGACCCAACGGCCGTCGTCGTCGATGACGCGGATGGGGGCTTGGCCGAAGGGTTCGAAGCGACGGACGTTCCCGATCACGCCTTCCTCCTCTCGTTCAGGACCCGGGCATCTTAGCAGAGCCCCTCCGGCGCTCTCGATCCCACCGAACGACGACCGGCGAGCCGCGTCGGTCACGCGGATCGCTCGGCGACAGCGGGCCGTCCTGGCCGTTCCGTGCACGCCGCCGCGCCGCAGCGCTGCACGCTGCGGCGAGAGCCGGCGCGCTAAGCTGCACGCATGATGCGTCGCGACCTGGTGGCGTACGGTCTGATCGGGCTCGGGGTGCTGGCGCTGCTGGCGCGCGTCAGCGGCGGCGCGGGTTGGCTGTGGATCGCGCTGGTCGCGGGGGCGCTGCTCGCGACCTACGTCAGCCAACGCACCTACGGCCTGCTCGTGGTCGGCGGCCTGCTGGCGGGGACCTCGGTCGGCCTGCTGCTGCAGCAGCTCTTCCCACGCTGCGACGGCGTGTTCCTCGTCTCGCTCGGGGTCGGGTTGATCGCCATCGACCTGGTCGAGCGCCGCGAGCCGCGCTGGCCACGGAGCGTCGGGCTGGCGCTGGCCGCCCTCGGCCTCGTCCTGGCACTGGCGACCTCGGGCATCCTCGGTTCGGCCTGGTTCGCGCTGCTGCTCATCGCGATCGGCGCCGCCGTGCTGTGGCGTGGCCGCGAGGCGAGCGCGTTCCCGCCGCCGAGGGTCGACGTGCCGACGCCACGAGCGCAGGCCTCGGGGCCGGCGGATGCGGGCGACACCACGTCGGTGGGCGCCCCGTCGGTCGATGAGGCCTCGGCCGAAACCACGGCAGGCGCCGAGGCGGTGGGCGAGGATCCCGAATCCGGGGCGGACGCGACGGTTCCGCCATCGGAGTCGCGCTAGACTGCGCGCATTGAATCCAGCCCGCGATCGAGCGGGCCATCCCACCCCGTTGATACCGGAGCGTCGCGCGGTCGCCGTGGCCGTCGCCGCCCCCAACCTGGAGGCGCCATGCAGGAAACCATCCACCGCGGTCTGGTCGGTGTCGTCGCCGACACCACCGAGATCAGCTTCATCGACGGCGACCAGGGCGAGCTCAGCTATCGCGGTTACGACATCAGTGAGCTGACCGAGGCCAGCTACGAGGAGGTCGTGTACCTGCTGTGGAACGGCGAGCTGCCGAACGCCGCGGAGCTGAGTGCCTTCCGCGACGAGCTCGCGCCGCTCGGGGCCCTGCCGTTCGAGATCGTCGACCGCCTGCGCTGCGCCCGGCCGGACACGGAGCCGATGCACCTGATGCGCACCGCCGTGTCGAACCTCGCCTGCCACGACCCGAACCCCGACGAGGTCGACGCGGAGAACGTGCGCCGCATCGGCCACCGCCTGCTGGTGCAGTTCCCGACGATCGTCTCGACGATCGAGCGGCTCCGCCACGGACTGGAGCCGGTCGATCCGGACCCCGAGTTGTCGATCGCCGGCAACTTCCTGTACACGCTCACCGGCGAACGTCCGACCGAGGCCGCCACCCACGTGATGGACGTGGCGCTGGTGCTGCACGCCGAGCACGGGTCCAACGCCAGCACCTTCACCGCCCGCACCGCCGCCTCGAGCCTGACCGACGTCTACAGCGCGGTCACCGCCGGCGTCGGTTCGCTCAAGGGCCCGCTGCACGGCGGCGCCAACGAGGCGGTCATGCGCGCGCTGGAGGAGATCGGCTCGGTCGAGAACGCCGAGCCGTACGTGATGGAGACGCTGGCCAAGCCGCACGGCCGCGTCATGGGCTTCGGCCACCGCGTCTACCGCGTGCTCGACCCGCGCGCCGCCATCCTGGCCCGGGTGGCCCAGAAGCTGGCGCGCGAGTCCGGCGAGTCCAAGTACTGGGAGATGTCGCTCGAGATCGCCCGGGTGATGGAGCGCGAGATGGCCAAGCGCCAGCGTGCGGTCGCGCCCAACGTCGACTTCTTCAGCGCCTCCGTCTACCGCATGCTCGGCTTCCCCATCGACATGTACACGCCGATCTTCGCGGTCGCGCGCATCTCGGGCTGGATGGCCCACCTCTACGAGCAGTACGCCGACAACCGGCTGGTGCGGCCGCTGCTCGCCTACGAAGGCCCCAAGGGCAAGAAGTTCAAGCCCGTCTCGTCCCGTTGATCGGCCAGCCCGCCGAGCGACGGCTGCCTCGACCGGCGGACCCGCTCGTGAGCGGGCTCGCGACCACCTGATCGCCCCCGCAGCCCGCTGACGAGCACCACCGCTCGCCGGCGGGCTGCGGCGCCGTCTCAGGTCCAGCTGACCTCGCCGTAGGTGTCCTCGCGGTCGGGGCTGGTCGAGAACATGACCACCGGCACGCCGACGACGTCCTCCATCAGCGCGAGGTAGTCGAGCACCGGCCGTGGCAGCGCGTCACGCGATCCCAGGCCGTGCAGGTCGCCCCAGCCCGGCAGCGCACGGTAGACGGGGGCGCCGTGCGCGTCCACGTCGACGCACACCTGGATCTCGTCGAGGCCCGAGAGCACGTCGAGCTTGGTGACCACCAGGCCGTCGAAGCCGTTGATCTCGGCCGCGTAGCGCAGCTGCGGGAGGTCGAGCCAGCCCACGCGGCGCGGGCGCCCGGTGGTCGTGCCGAACTCGTCCCACTGGTTGCCGCCGGTCCCGCGCAGGCGGGACGCGGTCTCGCCGGCCACCTCGGTGCGGAACGGGCCGTGCCCGACGCGGGTGGTGAAGGCCTTGACCACGCCGATGACGCCGTGGAGCGCCTTGTGGCTGACCCCGGCGCCCACCAGGATGCCGCCGACGGTCGGGTGCGAGCTGGTCACGAAGGGGTACGTGCCGTAGCCGAGGTCGAGCATCGTTCCCTGGCCGCCCTCGAAGAGGACGCGCTGGCCCGCCCGCAGCGCGGCCCGCACGACCTCGCCGGTGTCGGTCACCATCGGCGCGACGTAGGCGCGGATGTCGGCGAGCGCGTCCATCGCCACCTCGACGTCGGTCCAGCCGACGCGGGCGGTGGAGTTCGGCTTGCCCTCGAGGAGACGGCCGAGGCGGTCGCGCAGGACGGCGTCGTCGAGCAGGTCGCCGAAGCGCAGCCCGAGGCGCCGCGCCTTGTCGGAGTAGCAGGGGCCGATGCCGCGGCCGGTGGTGCCCACGAAGCCGCCGCCCTCGTCGTTCTTCATGTGGTGCGGCAGGACCAGGTGCGCCTCGTGCGAGATGAGGACCGTGCCCGGGTCGCGCCGCGCGCGCAGGCCCTCGAACTCGTCGCGCAGGCTCCACGGGTCGATGACCATGCCGCCCCCGAGCACCGAGGTGGGCCCGTCGTGCAGCGTGCCGCACGGGAGGTGGTGGAGCTTGAACACCTCGCTGCCGACGACGACGGTGTGGCCGGCGTTGGCGCCGCCGGAGTAGCGCACGACGACGTCGGCCTCGGTGGCCAAGGCGTCGACGACCTTGCCTTTGCCTTCGTCGCCCCACTGGGCGCCGATGATGGCGATGCCGGGCATGCCGACCTCCTCCGTGCGCGACCGCCCTGGGGCTCGGGTCGCGCCCGCCGGCGGCGACGCCGCTGCGCCGCGCCGGACGAGGGGCAGTATCGCACGGCCGCGCTAGCATGCCGCATGGACCCCGCAGCAGCGAATGCCCTCCCGCCCGTCGCCGTCGACGGCCGTGGCGCCGCGCGGCTCGCGGCCGGCCACCCGTGGGTGTACCGCTCCGACGTCCTGACGCCGCCGCAGCGACCGGGGTTCGCGCCGGTCGTCGACCGCCGCGGCCGGCGCCTCGGCTGGGCGGCCGTCCACCCGACCTCGCAGATCGCCGTGCGCCTGCTGCATCGCCACGACGCGCCCGTCGACGAGGCGCTGCTCGTCGCGCGGCTCGACGCCGCGCTCGACCTGCGCGCCGCTTTGGCGGCCGATCCCGACGCCGAGATGACGGGCGTCACCGGCTACCGCTGCGTGCACGCCGAGGCGGACGGCCTGCCGGGCCTGATCGTCGACCGGCTGGGGGCCGCGCTGGTGCTGCAGAACGGCTGCGCCGCCCTCGAGCCACACCTGGAGGCGCTGGTCGGGCGCCTGGTGGCGCGTCTCTCCCCGGCGGGCGTGCTGGGCCGCTTCGACGCCCGCGCCCGCGAGCTGGAGGGACTGGCGACCGAGGTGCGCGTGCTGCACGGCGACGTGCCCGACCGCGTCGACGTGCCCTGGCACGTCGACGTGCCCTGGCACGTCGACGTGAACGACGGCGCGCTCACCTGGCGCGTCGACCCGCGCGGCGGCCAGAAGACCGGCGCGTACCTCGACCAGCGCCTCAACCACCGGCGGCTCGCGCGCGCGGCGATGGCGTTCGCCGCCGAACCGGCAGCGGTCGACGCGCTCGACGCCTTCTCGCACCACGGCGGTTTCGGCCTCCACCTGCTGCGGGCGGGCGCCCGCAGCGCGCTGCTGGTCGACAGCTCGGCGGGCGCGCTCGAGGCGGCGACCGCCACGGCGGCCCG
>JAHYJQ010000175.1 GCA_019429025.1 Trueperaceae bacterium
GGCGCTGCGGCACTTCACGGCGCGGTTCGAGCCGCTCGCCGGCTGAGACCCGCCGGCGGCCGCCCACCAACCGACGGGCTGCGCGCCCGCGCCCGCGCCCGCGCCCGCAGCGGAGGGCGACATGCGAGGGTGATCGGAACGAGTCTGACCAGGCCTGACCAGGTCGTCCCATCTTGGTGGTAGGCTGGCCTGGGAGGTCGTCATGCGCATCGCGAACATCACCGAGGCCAAGGCCCAGCTGTCCCGCCTGGTGGACGCGGCTCTCGCGGGCGAGGAGGTCGTCATCTCCCGTGCCGGCCGCCCGCTGGTGAGGTTGACCGTCGTCGAGCTCGACCAGCGTCCGCGCGACCTGACCCGGGCGTTCTGGGAGGGACGCGTGCGCATCGGGGACGACTTCGACGCGCCGCTGCCCGAAGACGTGCTCCGCGCCTTCGAGGCCGAGACCGCGTGAACCTACTGCTCGACACGCACGTGCTCCTGTGGATCGCGGCCGGCAGCGGTGAGCTCGGTCCGCGGGCGGCGGCCGCGATCGCCGAAGGCCACCGATGCGTGTTCGTCAGCGCCGTGACGGCGTGGGAGATCACGATCAAGGCCGCGCTCGGTCGGATCGACGCGCCCCGAGACTACCTCGAGATGCTCGACCACTACCGCTTCACGCCCCTCGACGTGACCACGGCGCACGCCCTTGCGGTGCGCGATCTGCCGTTGCACCACCGGGACCCGTTCGATCGCATGCTCGTAGCGCAGGCGCGCCTCGAGGGTCTCGCGCTGGTTACCGGCAACGCCCATCTTGCGGCATACGACCTGCGTCTCGTCGGCGCCAGGTCCTGACGACCTGCGAAGGCACGGCGTGCACCGCTCAAGCGACGCCGCGCGCCGCCGCCAGGGCCTCGGCATGCTCGCTGCGGCCCACCCCCTGGGCGTAGCTGATACCCTCGCCCGCCAAGCGATCCGCCATGGCGCGCTCACCGAGCGCAACGTGCAGGCGGACCAGCTCGGCGTAGGCCTCGAGCGCACCGACCTGCTCGTCGAGCGCGAGCTTCAGCTCCAGCGCCCGACGGTACTCGTTCGCCGCGGTCCGGGCGTCCCCCTGGCGTTGGGCCAACTCGGCGAGATTGGTGTGCGCGCGCGCCACCCCGGAGCGGTCCCCGACCGACTGGGCCAGCCGCAGGCTCTCGCGGTGGTGCCGCTCGGCCGCGACCGAGTCGCCGACGCGGGCGCGCAGGTTGCCGAGGTTGGCGAGCGTGCTCGACAGCCCGCGGTCGTCGCCCAGGCGCCGCTTGGCGGCCGCGCTCTCGAGCAGCAGGGCCTCGGCCTCATCCAACTGGCCCAGGCGCGCGTGCACGGTGGCGAGGTTGTTGAGCGCCTGCGCGTGGATGGCGTCGTCGCGCGACGCCGCGAGGCCGCAGGCGCGCCCCAGGAGATCGAGCGCGCGCTCGAGCGCGCCGCGCCCCTTCGCGGCCACGCCGAGGTTGGTGAGGCACGCCGCCTCGAAACGCACGTCGCCGACGGCCTCGGCCTCCGCGAGCGCGCGCTCGAAGGCGCGCTCGGCGGCGTCGACGTCGCCGCGCAGGTACGCAGCGTTGCCGCGTGCACGCCAGGCGATGCCGCGCTCCACCGACGGCGGCGACGCGGCCAGCAGCGCCAGCGCCTGCTCGACCGAGCGCTCGGCGTCGGCCGGGCGGCCGGTTCGCTGCAGGCAGGCGGCGCGGTGCGCGAGGAGCCTGCCGCGCAACGGGCCGGGCTCGCGGCCGATGGCGGGGGCCGCGAGGGCCTCGTCGAGCCAGCCGAGATAGGCCGCCGACGCCGCGCCGGTCTCGTGCACGGCGAGGAGGGGCGGCAGCATGCGCTCGACCACCCCGGCGTCCCCCCGCGCGCAGGCGTGCGACCAGGCCCGGCGGACGTCGGGCAGGTCGGCCCGGCAGGCTTGGATCGCCGGCCGTGGGTCGCCGTTGGACCCCAGGTCCAGCCGCCGGACGACGTGCGCGAGATGACGGGCCGAGGTCTCGGTCGCCACGCCGGGCGCGGCAGCGAGCCGTTCGGCCGCGTCATGCCGCACGAGACCGTGCATGCCGAAGCGTCCGTCGGTGTAGCGGCGCACGAGCGACCGCCGCACCAACGACAGCAGCGTCTGCCGCGATCCGCCGGTCACCGCCTCGATCGCGCTGAGGTCGGCGTCGCCGGCGAAGCCCGCCATGCGCACCAGCAGGTCGCGCTCGCGCTCGTCGAGCTGCTCCCAACTGGCGTCGAGCACGACCCGCAGGCTCCGGTGGCGCTCGGGAACGTCCTGCTGCGGGGCGCGCAGGAAGCCCAGGTCGCGCTGCACCTCGCGCACGATCTCGGCCGGGGTGAGGCACGCGGTCCAGGCAGCCGCCAGCTCGATCGCGAGGGGGACGCCATCGACGTAGCGGCAGAGCCTGGCGACATCGTCCAGCGCGCCGTCCCGCACCGAGAACGATGGATCGGCGCGCCGTGCCGATGTGACGAAGAGGCGGACACTGCCACGCCGCTCCGCGCCGGCGTCGCCGTCGAAGGGCAACTCGAGGCCGCCGAGCGTCAGGCTGCGCTCTGAGCGCAGGTCGAGCGGCTCGCGGGAGGTGGCCAGCACCGTCAGCCCGAGTGCGCGCTCGAGCAGCACCGCCAGGCGGGGCCCGACCGGGCGCAGGTGCTCCAGGTTGTCGAGCACCAGGAGCGTCTCGCGGTCGCGCAGGACGTCGGCCAGGCGCGCCCACGGATCGCCGCGCTCGTGAGGCTGCAGCCGCATGGCGTCACCGATGGCCGCAGCCACCCCGGCCTCGTGGGCGACCTCGACCAGGGGGACGTGGAAGACGCCGTCGGCGTAGGCGCCGAGCTGATCGCCCGCCGCCTGCAGCGCGAGCCTCGTCTTGCCGATGCCGCCGGGGCCCACCAGGCTGACGAGCCGGGTGCCGCGGTCCGCGAGCCACCCCTCGATGCGTCGCAGTTCCGCCTCGCGTCCGACGAACGGCGTCGCCTGCCCCGGCAGGTTGTGCGGGCGCGATCCGACGCGCTCTCCAGCACGAATGCGCTCCAGCAGGACACGGGTCTCCTCGTCCGGCTCGACGCCGACCTCGTCGAGGAGATCCTGCGAGAAGCGAGCGTAGGCGAGCTCGACGGCGCCGGCGTCGCCCATCGCGGCCAGGCAGCGGATCAGCGACCGGAGCACCTCCTCGGCGATGGGGTCGTGCCGCAACGCTGCGCGCAGGAGGCTCGTCGCCTCGCCGAAGGCCCGGCGCGCCTCGAGCGAGGCGGCCGCCCGGACGACCGCCTCGAGGTAGCGCTCGTGCAGGTTGCTGCGCTCGAGGTCACGCCAGGCCTCGAACCCGGGCGCCTCGGGCAGGTCGACGCCATCGAGGAAGGGCCCGCCGTACGCGCGCGCGGCCGCCGCCCAGTCGGCGGTCGCGAGCGCCCGCCGCATGCGCGCCACGTCGCTGTCGACGAGCCAGCGTAGGCGCCCGTCGCGGACCTCGAGCCCGTCGGCCCAGGGCTCTCGCCGGGCGCGGTAGACCAGCTGCCGCAGCGCGTGCCGCGTGCTGGACTCGTCGCCCTCTGGCCAGAAGAGCAGCGCCAACTCTTCGCGCGAGACCCAGTCGGCCCTGACCGCCAGGTAAAGGAGCAGGCACGTCGGCTTGTGCGCCGGCAGTGGGCGCTCGCCCGACGCTTCGCTGACGCGCGGAGGGGCGAGCAGCGCGAGGGTGGGCGGCATGACCCCATCATGAGGCATCGATCACGAGCGGGCGCAGGGTCACGCCGCCCACCAGCAGGCTGCGGGCCGACGACCTCAGCGGGTGCGGCGACCGCGTGCGCCCGCGGGCTTGCGCACGCGCGGGCGCGCTCGCGCGACGGCCCGCTCCCGGAGCGCACCGAAGCAGGCATCGAAGCCCTCGAAGTCCCGGCGCTCGCCGGTCTCCAGGTCCTGCAGCGTCAGCGCCCAGCGCTGGCCGTCGAACTCGACACGCACGATGAAGGCGAGGGTCACGCGCGGCCTCCTGCACCCGTGGGGTGAGGTCGTGTCAGGCGTGGCTCGCGACCTGGGCGCGTGGGGCCGCCGCTCCGAGCGAGCGGTGCCCCACGCGCCGTGGCACGCGGCCTAGCGGACGGGGATCCGCACCGGCAGCTTGCCGCCCTCGACCCCGTCGGGGCCGGTCACGGCGACGTAGTAGAAGAGGTCGCCGCTGCCCGGGGCGACGCGCAGGCCGGCACGGTAGCTCTCGCCGGTCCCCTTGGAGGTGAAGGTGCCGTCGCTGCGGCGCTCGTACCAGGTGATCGTGCCCGCGCCCTGGGTGAGGCGCGCCGAGAGCGCCGCGTTGACCGAAGCGGAGCTGCCGCCGGTGGGCGCGGCGATCGGCTCGACCGGCGCCACCTCGAGGTAGTGGTTGGGGTCGAGGATGCGGGTGGGGTCGTACATGGCGATGTAGTTCGACTCGACCGGCGCGGCGTGCATGGCGTTGCCGTTGACGCCGGCGTGGTCGAAGTAACCGGCGAACCACAGCTCGCTGCCGCGCACGGCGTGCACCACCTCGGCGCCGACCACGTGGTTCTGGCCGACGCGCAGGAGGCCGCCGCCCAGGGGCTGCAGCTCCCCGGTGACGACGTCGAGGATCGCAACGTTGTGCAACTGGTTCCACTGCTCGTCATAGACGAAGGAGCCGGAGAGGAGCAGGTGGCGCTCGTCGAGCCAGGTCATGGCGCTGACGTCGCGCGAGACGCCGCCGGTGACGGTGGCGGGGCCCCAGGTGTCGGTCCGCGGGTCGTACTTGGCCAGGCCGTAGGTCTCGACGCCGTGGCGCGACGCGATGTCGGGGTCGCGGCTGACGATGCCCAGGCTGCCGCCGGCGTAGAGGTTGCCCTCGCCGTCGAGCGCCAGCGCCAGGACACGGGGGAAGCCCTCCTGCAGGAAGCCGCTGTAGTTGACGAAGCCGGGCTCCATGGTCCGCGCCGGCAGACCGGGCAGGCCCTCGGGGTAGTAGCCGACGTCGAGCTCGCTGAGGTGCGTGTAGTTGCCCTTGCCCACCGGGCGCCAGTCGTCTTCGGCGTAGTCGAAGCGGGCGACGTTGTAGGCCATGCGGCTGTGGTGGGTGGGCACCGGGCCGTACCAGTTGAAGGTTCCGGCGACGTAGATGCCGGGGGGCGTGGTGCTCGTGTCGAGCACGATCGCGTAGATGCCCTTGATCGGCTTGTTCGGGTCCTCCGCCTTGAGGTCGCGACCGAGCAGGTGGTACTCGCCGCCGGCGTCGATGCGCAGGGCGGCGGCGACGTCGAGCGGGTACTCCACGTCGGGCATCTCGAGCACGGGCGCCCAGTTCCCCACCAGGTAGAGGTCGCCGGTTCGCTCGTCGAACGCGATGTCGTTGACGACGCCGGTGCCGTCGCGCGCGGAGTTGCCGACCACGCTCTGGCCACGGTAGGTCCCGCGGACGTCCGACCAGGTGCCGGTGGCGGGGTCGTACACGCCGACGCCGGCGTGGCTGGAGATGGCGCCATACGCGTAGAGCCTGCCCTGGATGGCCTTCACGCCCTCCGGCGGGCTCTGGATGCCGTCGCCGCGGGCCCAGGCGATGCGCTGGTAGCCGCGGTCGGGGTGCCAGGTCCAGGCGTACCAGCGGGTGCCGCGCTCGGCCTCCCAGGAGCCGCCGAAGTACAGCACGTCGTCGATCCAGGCGATCCCGGAGATCGTCGGCAGGCCGGTCCCTGCATTCATGCCGACCGTCGTGCGGGTGTCGTTGCGCACGGGCGCCGGGAAGGCGCGCGACCAGTGCTCCGAGCCCGCCGGCGCGCCGACGTTAGGCACGTGCGCCGAGTAGGGCGCGTTGACGGCGGCGACCGAGACGGGGTGCGCGGCGAAGTCGACGGTGGCGTTCCAGCGCGCCAGGTACCAACTCTGCGCCGCGGCCGGGGCGTTGTTGCCGAAGTTGTCGGGGCCGACGTGGTTGAAGTCGCCCGCGAGGTAGACGTCGGTGCCGTTCGTCGTGAGGTACACCTCGGGCATGACCCGGGTCGAGAGGCCGGACCCGAGCTGCGTCCACGCGCCGCTGGCCGGGTCGTAGGCGACGACGGCGTGGGCGGGCGTGCCGTCGAGGAAGCCGTCGTAGAACTCGTTCGCCGCCCTGCGCCCGCCGAAGGCGCCGGCGAAGTAGATCTTGCCGTCCGCGGCCTTCTCGACGTTGAAGCAGTCGCGGCCCACGCCGCCGTGGCCGGTCGGGTCGACCCACGCCTGCTGGGCGTCGTCCCACTTCGCGATGCCGCGCAGCGGGGCCTGGTCGCGGCCCTCGGAGAAGGCGCCGCACAGGTAGATGTCGTCGCCGTCGAGCAGGAAGTCGCGCACCACGACGGTGTCGAAGGCGATGAAGTCGCCGGCGCGCTGCAGGATGCCGTCGTTCTGGCCGGCCGTGCCCTCGCGCGGGAAGTTCGCCGGGTAGGGCAGCCAGCCGACGTCGTCGCGCCAGGCGGCGAAGCCGGTCGACCACTGCGACCCGGAGGTGGTGATGTCGGGCGCGCGGCCGTCGCCGCCGACGTAGTGCCAGGTGCCCGCCAGGTAGATCGTCGAGGGGGTGGTCGAGGTGTCGACCTGGATGCGGCGCACGCGCGGGTGTCCGCCGCCGGGGCCGTTGGGGATGATCTGGTAGGTGCCCGTGTCGAAGTCGAAGCGGTGGAAGGCGTTGCTGCGCATGGGCAGCTCGAGCGGCGTGCCGACGAACGAGCCGCCGATGTAGAGGTCGTTGCCCTGCGGGTCGTAGGCCAGCGCCTGGATGGAGCCGCCGGG
>JAHYJQ010000176.1 GCA_019429025.1 Trueperaceae bacterium
GGATCTTGGTGGGGTCGCCCATGCCGGCGGAGCCGATGGCGTAGAGGCCGGGGACGGTCGTCTCGCGCGTCTCCGGGTCGACGGTGGCCACCGCCGTGTCCGGGTCGACCTCCGCGCCCGCCGCGAGCAGCAGTGCGGGGTCGGCGCGGTAGCCGAGCAGGAGCAGGACGCGGTCGGCGGGGAGTTCGAGGCGCTCCGCGGGCTCGCCCGGCGGCGTGCGCTCCACGACGACGCGGTCGGGCGTGATCTCGGCGACGCGGGCGTGGAAGACGGCGCGGATGGAGCCCTCCTTGACGCGGTTCTCCAGGTTGGGCCGGATCCAGTACTTGAGCGAGCGCTTGAAGTCGGCGCCGCGGTGGACCATCGTCACGCGGGCGCCGTGGCGGTGCAGGTCGAGCGCGGCGTCGGCCGCGCCGCTGCCGCCGCCCACGATGACGACGTCGCGGCCGTACTCCGGGTGGGCCTCGCGGTAGCGGGTGCTGACGTGCGGCAGGTCGGCGCCGGGGACGTCGAGGCGGTTGGGGTCGTCGAAGTAGCCGGTGGCGAGCAGGGCTGCGCGTGCGCGCAGCTTGGCGCGGGCGCGGAACGGCGCGGTGCCCTTGTCCGTATGCACCGTGAAGCCATCATCGGCGCGCTCCAGCCCCGTCACCCGCGTGTGCGTCCGCACGTCGAGGCCCTCGTTGGCGACCACCTTGCGGTAGTAGTCGAGCGCCTCCTTGCGGGTCGGCTTGTCGGTGGCGGTGACCAGCGGGTGGCCACCGATCTCGAGGCGCTCGCTGGTGGTGAAGAAGGTCATGTAGGTGGGGTAGTTGGCGATCGCGTGCACGATCGCGCCCTGCTCGAGCACCGCGACGCGCAGGCCGGCGCGCTTGACCGCGATGGCGGCTTCGAGGCCGATGGGGCCGGCGCCGACGATGAGGGCGTCGAACGCCTCGTGGGTCGCGCCCTCCGGGGGTGTAGGTTCGGCGGACATGGCGTCAGGCTACCTGGCAGCCGCGAGCGGGTCTGTTCGGCCGGACTCCATGAGCTGCGCACCTGGTCGCCTTTCAAGTCCGATCCGCTGGCTCTGGTTCCCAGCGGTGCGGCGTCAGGCAGGGACGGCCTCTCCGTCTTGAGGCGCGGCCGGTCGTGCGCTGCCGTACCGGCTGAGGACGACCGCGTGGTCCGGGAAGCGCACCCGGACCTCCAGTTGGCCGCCCAGCGCCTCGACGTAGCGACGCAGCGTAGAGACGAGGATGTCGTCTTGTCGCTCGAACTTGCTGATGCTCGCCTGGCGCACCTCCATGAGGTCGGCCAGCTGCTGCTGCGTGACGGTGTGCGCCACGCGCAGATCGCGCAGGAGCTCGTACTCCGCATGGAGAGCCTGGGCCTCCTCGTCGATGGCCTGGACGTCGGATGGCGAGAGGTCGCGGAGGAGCTCGCTGAAGGGCTTGGGCATGGTCGGACTCCCGGTCGTGGTGGCCGGTGGGGTATCCGGCACGTCGAGAGCGTGGGCATCAAGGCGGGCGAAAGTGGCCCCTGCTCGCACGCCAAAGCGGCTGGTTCACCGTTCCCGATCACGATACAGCCTTGAGGTTATGCGGCCAAGGTGGTTCGTGCCCAACCGTGCCGACGTCGCGGGGCGCCCACCACGACGGCAGGCCGCAGCCTTGGCGCGGGCCGGGTCATCCTGCGCGATGTTTCAGGGCCCGATCCGGTGACGGACGCTTCGGTGGGACGATGGCAAGGAAGCCGAATGCGACACTCGCCTTGACGGACGTAAGGAACTTCCTTACCATGGGCGCGAGGGGGATGCCCATGATCACCAGTCGCCTTTCGAGCAAGGCCCAGACGACGATTCCCAAGGCCGTCCGCGGTGCGTTGGGCTTGCGGGAGGGTGACACCATCGCCTACGAGATCGTCGATGGCAGCGTCTTGATGCGGCGGTTGCTGCCCGAAGTGACCGACGACCCGTTCCTGCTGTTCGACGAGTGGGCAGGAGACGAGGACCGCGAAGCGTATGCCGACCTTTGAGCCCGGCGTCGTGGTGCGCGTGCCGTTCCCCTACACCGAGCGGCCGGTTCGGCAGTATCGGCCGGCTCTCGTCGTTGCCACGCCGGGCGGTGCCGACGTGGCCAGCCTGCTGTGGGTGTTGATGATCACGAGCGCCAGGAACCGACCGTGGCCCGATGACGTCGAGATCGCAGCACGGGACTCAGGAGCGGGACTGCCGGTGCCCTCAGTGGTGCGCACGCGCAAGATCGCGACGATCGACGCGCATCACGCCCAGCCCATCGGGCGGATCGACGCGGCCACGTGGGACCGCGTGCGGGCCATCGTCAAGGACAACCTCAGGTTCTGACGGTCGCTCGGGAGCCCCGGCTCACGACGCGACGCACGCGGAGCCCATCAGGCGGATTCAATGCTCGGGCCTGGGTCTTGAGCGGTTCGTCGAGCGCGTGAATCTCCGATGCTGGCGGTTGGTCGCAGGCCGGGAACCGGTCCAACGGAGCGCTGAAGCGAGCTCGGTCGCTGCGTCCGCGCCGACATCCCGCAACCGAGTGAGCGAAGCACTTCGGGTGAGGCGGCGAGGAGTCTACCGACGCCCAGAGCGTTCAAGGGTTTCCGGGGGTTGCTGCCAGTGCGCCTGACACGGACTCCGTCGCGTTGGCGCGGGTCGTTCGGGATCAGTTCAGAGTTGCCCGGAGTAGGCCTTCAGCTTCGCCGCTGTCGCTTCGAGCCCGTGCGCCGCTAGTGTCTCGAGGTAGGCATCGATGCCGACCGGGGGTTTCAGCAGGCGCTGTCGAACCCTCGCCGCCGAGGCGAGGAAGGACGGGCCCGTATGATCGAAGGCGCGCGCCAGAAACGCGTCTGGCAGCTCTGCCGTGATGCCGTGGTCTGCCAGGGCCTTCGCTGGGAAGTGCCGGATGTTCATCGTGAGGATGACGTCGCAACCGCCAACGATGGCGGCCGCAAGGACATGGCGGTCGTTGGCGTCGGGCAGTTCCAGGTGTCGGATGATCCGCTCGTAACCCGTCACCTGTGCGTCCAGGACTGCACGGTTCATCAGCTCGCGTGTCCGCTCAAGCGCAGCGCGCGTCCGGTGAGGCTTCTTGCGCAGGAGCGCGTTCATCCACTCGCGGTGGATGTCGGCGCTCCAGCGTGCCCGGTAGACGTCGGCGACCGCGAGCTCGAGAAGGAGGTCGCGTAGCGGAGCCGAGTACAGCACGTTGGCGTCGAGTAGAACAACGTGTCGACGGCCCGTTACGGGTAGCCGTCCCCCTCCGCTTGGGCGTCTTGCACCAATGCCGCGAGGGCAGCTTCTCGCTCGCGAGCGGTGTCTGCTTTGTACGCCATGACGTCCACCGCCAGAATCCGGCGGTGACGGCCCACGCGCCGGTACGGGATGGCGCCCTTTTCCAGCAGCCGGATGATGAACGGCCGTGAGACGTTGAGAATCTCGGCTGCCTGGGTGGTGGTCAACTCGGGTGTCTCCTGGATCAGCGCGACACGTCGGCCTGCAGCCAGGGCCAGCAGCGCTTGGTGCAGGATCGTGACGGCGGAAGGCGGTAGCTCCAGGATCGCCTCGTCCTGGTTCTCGGCCAGCTGAAGGCGAGCACCCTGGAGACGTGTCGCGTACCGTTCCAGGGCCTGCGCGGATCCCTTGGCTGCTCGCATGTCGGCCGGGCTGGGTGGTCGATGCCGTGCGGCGTAGGTCGTCATGGTGAGCTCCCGTTCTCCCGCTAGCGTACTCGCTAAACGAAGTAGACGCAATAGACGCAGCAAGTGAAGCCGTTGGCTGTGAGGGGCCGGGCGCTCTCGTCATGCGGTGTAGCATCCACCGCGATCGCCAGCGTTTTCGGCCGCGGTTGGCGCGTGCCGTCTGGCGCTAGGCTCGCGCCCCATGGCGCCTGTCTCGGTGACGAGGCCGCGCGAGCCCAGGCCGGGCCGGGAGGGGGCTCGCCGGCGGCCTTCTCAGGACACGAGCGGCTCCCCGAGGGTTCCCCACACGGTTGCCTGCGTCACATCGTCGGCGCGCCACACCGAGCCGGTTCACCACGTCCACTCGAGATCGTCGAACTCGGGCGTCGGGGTCTCGATGAGCGCTTCGGCGCCGTCCACCGTGAGGCCGGCGAACGCGGCCTCCCAGCCCGCTCGTGCGGGCCGGGCCGGCGTGACGATCAGCGAGCGGCCGGCGAGGGTCAGCTCGACCTCGTCGGCGAGGCCGGCCTGCTCCAGCAGCGGCTTGGGTATGCGGATCCCGTGCGAGTTGCCGATCCTGACGATCCGGGTCCTCATGGTCCTCACCCCTCCCGCGACGGACACAACTCCGCCACGGCGCAGTTCCCACAGGCCGGCTTGCGCGCCGCGCAGACGCGGCGACCGTGCAGGATCAGCGCGTGGTGCAAGAACACCCACTCCTCGGGAGGGAAGAGCTTCTGCAGGTCGGCCTCGACCTTGTCCGGGTCGGCGTGCTTGGAGAAGCCGAGCCGGCGCGCGAGGCGCCCCACGTGGGTGTCGACCGCGATCGCGGGCACCCCGAAGGCGTTGGCGACGACGACATTGGCCGTCTTGCGGCCCACGCCGGGCAGGGTGACGAGCTCCTCGACCGTGCGCGGCACCTCGCCGCCGTAGTGCTCGACGATGCGGCGCGCGGCCGCCACGGCGTTCTTCGCCTTGTTGCGGTAGAGGCCGATCGTGCGGACGAAAGGCTCCACCTCCTCGGGCGTGGCCGCCGCCATCACCTCCGGCGTGGGGTAGCGCGCGAAGAGCGCGGGCGTGGCCGCGTTGACGCTGACGTCGGTCGCCTGGGCGGAGAGCAGGGTCGCGATGACGAGCTGGAAGGGGGTGCCGAAGTCGAGCTCGGTCTTGGCGTCCGGGTAGCAGCCGCGCAGGCCCTCCAGGACGGCGGCGGCGCGGGCGCGGCGGGCGGACAGGGACTCGCGGGGCATGGGGGAGGGTAACCGGTCTGGGCGTGCTGGGACACGCTGGTCGCCCGGCCATCGCCGCGTTCGGGCCGGCGGTTTCGGAACCGGTAGGTTGGTTCGAACGCGGGACTCCTCAACGCGCCATGCCAGCGAGGTCCGGTTGCGGCACCTCGTCGATCGCGGAGGGGCTCCCGTACCGGCGAAGGGTCACGGAGCGCTCCGGGAAGCGCGCGCGGATCTCGAGCTCGCCACCCAGCGCCTCGACGTAGCGCCGCAGGGTGGAGACCAGGAGGTCGTCCTGGTGCTCGATCTTGCTCAGGCTCGCCTGGCGGATGCCCATCATCGCGGCCAGCTGCTCTTGGGTCACGTCCTGTTCCAGGCGAAGCTCACGCAACAACGTCGCCTCGGCGATGAGGACGCGACCGAGTTCCGCGATGCGCTCAAGCCTATCCGGAGGGAGCTCGGCGATCAGATCCTGGAACGGCCTGCTCATGTCCCGCGCCTCGATTCGATGTGGTGGCAGAAGGCGGTTTCGTCCTGACGGATGGCTCGCTCGTACCCACGCCGCTGGCCGGACTTGTCGCCCCCGACGAGCAGCAGCGCCGTTCTCTCGGGCGTGAAGGCGAAAAGGACCCGGAGTGGGCGGCCACGATGCTGTACGCGAAGCTCCTTGAGGTTGCGCAACTTGCTTCCCTTCAGGGTGTCGGCGTAGGGGCGTCCGAGGTTCGGGCCGAACGTAGCGATGAGTGCGATATGGCCCGCCACGGCGTCCTGCGTGTCGGCGTCCAGGGTGCGCCACCAGCGATCGAAGCTGGACGTGGCCGAGACGGGGAACCCGATAGCGCTTTCTCCTTCACAAGGTATAGCCCGAAGGCGATAGTGTCAAGGTGTGCCATGACGGCACGTTGACCCCATCGTCCGCAACTCCTACGAGCCCGAAGCCCGAGGCGCGGCATACGCCGAGCGGTTGTCGGCTGAATTCCGGCCGAACGCATCCGGGCATCGACCGTTCCAGAGCGGGCGCGACCTGTTTCGCGATCAGGGCATACCATGTTGTATGGTATTCTTCTCCCATGCGCATCCCCATCGACGCCGCCGGGCGGCTCGTGATCCCCAAGGCCCTGCGTGACGCGGCCGGCATCGTTCCGGGCGGGGTCGTCGAGGCGACGGTGCGCGATGGCCGCATCGAACTGGAGGCACCGCCGGCCGAGGTCCGGCTCGAGAGGCGCGGCCGCATCGTGGTGGCCGTGCACGAGCGCGGCACCCCTGCGCTGACGACGGAGGACGTTCAGGCCACGATCGAGCGGCTGCGCGCCGAGCGATGAGGCGCGTCGCGCTCGACACCAGCGTCGTGGTGGCCGCGCTCGTGGCGGTTCACGACCGTCACGCGGTCGCGCGCCGCTTCGTGGAGGACGCTCTTCGAGACGGATCGGGCGTCGTCCTGCCGGTGCCCGTCCTCTTCGAGGCCTACGCGGTCGTGACGCGCATGCCGGCGCCCTGGCGTTTGCCTGCCGACGTCGCCGAGCGCGTGTTGCGCGAGACGTTCGCCGAGTGCGCGACGGTCGTCGCGCTGCCGTCCGGCGACCGTTCCTGGGCCATCATGCGGGACCTGGCACAGGCCGGACTCGCCGGCGGGATCGCCCACGACGCCCACGTGGCGGCGTGCGCGCTCGAGGGCGGCGCAACGGAGCTCGCGACGCTCAACCGGCGTGACTTCGTGCGACTCGACCTCGGCGGCATGGCGTTGATCGTTCCTTGAGCCGCGGTTCTCCTCGGTTACTCGCCGCCCGGCACCTCGGCGAACGGTGCCGCGCGAAAGCGGCA
>JAHYJQ010000177.1 GCA_019429025.1 Trueperaceae bacterium
ACGGCGAAGAGGGCGACGTGCCCGACGTCGTCCGGCGCCCACGGGCGGACCGGCGCGCGCGCGAGCAGGGCGCCGAGCAGGCGGCCGCCGGCCTCGCCGGCCTCGCCGGCTTGACGGGCCCCGCGCATCTCGCGGGCCCCCCAGGCGAGCGCGACGTCGGCGTCGGGCGACGCCCACCAGGCGCGCCAGGCGGCGGGCCCGAGGGGGTGGCCGGTCATGCCGGCGTCGCGCCACAGGGCGGCGACCTCCTCGCCGTCGCCCAGGCCCAGCGGGGCGAGGCGGAAGTCGCTCACGAGCCTTCCGGGGCCCGCAGGTCGAGGGCGACGCGGTAGCGATCGCCGCGGTAGGCGGAGCGGACGTACTCGAACGGCTGGTCCTCCGGATCGAAGGTCGTGCGCTCCAGCGCCAGCACGGGGTCGAGCGCGCCGATCTCGAGCAGCGTCCGCTCGCGCCGCTGGGGGAGTCGGGCGCTGATCGTCTGGCGCGCGCGCTGCGCCACCACCCCGAAGCGCCGCTCCAGGGTGCGGTAGAGGCTACCGTCGCGCTCCAGGTCGGCCGCCTCGAGGGCGAGCAGCGAGGGCCGCAGGTAGGCGTACTGCAGCGACAGCGGCGCGCCGTCGGCGGTCCGCAGCCTGGCGATGCGCAGCACCTTGTCGCCGGCGGCGCAGTGAAGCGCCTCGGCCACGTCGGCGTCGGCCTGGACCGGTCCGAACTCCAGGAGTCGGGCCCCGGGTCGGAAGCCCAGGTGGCGCGCCTCGTCGGTGAAGCCGATGACGCGGTCGATCGTCTGCTCCAGCCGCCGCGGCCGCACGTAGGTGCCCGAACCGTGGCGCGGCTCGACCAGCTCGTCCGCCTCGAGCTCGCCGAAGGCGCGCCGAACGGTCATGCGCGACAGCCGCAGCGCGCCCGCGAGGTCGCGTTCGCTGGGCAGCGCGGCGCCCGCGGGCCACGAGCCGGCGCCGATGAGCGAAGAGAGCTGGTCGCGCAGCTGCAGGTAGGCGGGGGTCGGCAGCGACTTGTCGACGCGCAGCCTCGACGCCAGGTCCCGGGCGTTGATCTGGGCGGCGGCGGCGGGCTCGGTCATCGGGTTCCCCCAGGATGTCTGCGTGGCCAATGAAGGAGGTGCGCCGGAGTATACCACTCGCAAACCAGTGGGCGCAACGGCGTCGGGGCGGCGTCGGGTGGACCGTCGCGAGCGACATCCCTGACGCACGCAACACGCCCACGTCCGCCCGCCCTCGGTCTACGAGCGCTGGACGGTGGTCCTGAAGTGGACTATGCTGGGAACGTTCACCCGAACAGGAGGTTCGCGCATGTACCGACGCATCCTCGCCCTACTCATCGTCGCCTCGCTGGCGTTCTCCGCCGTCGGCCTGGCCCAACCCAAGGTCGTTGGCTACCCAGGCCTCGGCATGGTCGCCGGCACCCCCGGCGGCACGCTCACCCTGGCGCTCGGCGACAGCCCGCCGCGATTCTTCTACTACGGCGAGATCAGCGCGATCAGCCAGGCGCTCACCATGCAGATGTTCGACACGCTGATCGACTTCGACCTCGAGACCTACGAGCTCGTCCCCGGCCTGGCCCGCGAGTGGAGCGTGTCCGACGATGGCACCGTCATCACGCTGCACCTGCGCGAGGGCGTGGCCTGGCACGACGGCACGCCCTTCACCGCCGACGACGTGGTCTTCACCTTCGACCAGATCGTCACCAACCCCGAGGCGCGCGCCGGCGACGCGGCCAGCTTCATCTTCACCGTCGACGGCGAGCAGCGCCGAGCCACCTTCTCGGCGCCCGATGCGAACACCGTCGTCATCACGCTGCCGACCCCGGCGCCGGCGTTCTTGCTGTTCCTGCGCTCGTTCTACATCATGCCCAAGCACAAGCTGCTCCCCTTCTCGGTCGAGGGCGGCGCGCAGCCGGCCGACATCAACGACGCCTGGCCCACCGACGTCGCCACGAGCGAGGTCGTCGGCACCGGCGCCTTCCGCCTGAGCGAGTACGTCCCCGGCCAGGTCGTGCGCCTGGTCAAGAACTGGAACTACTGGCGCGTCGACGAGGCTGGCACGCCCCTGCCGTACCTCGACGGGCTCACCTACCTCATCGTGCCCGGCACCGACGCCCAGGTCGCCCAGTTCCTGGCCGGCAACCTCGACCAGCTCAACATCTCGGGCGGGCAGTTCCCCGACTTCAAGAGCCGCGAGCTGGCCGGCGCGGGCTTCAGCGTCGTCGCCGCCCGCGCCCTGTTCGGCTCGCCGCCGCACCTGGCGTTCAACTTCGACGCGACCGACCCCGAGCTCGCCGCCGTCTTCTCGAACCACGAGTTCCGCCAGGCGATGGAGTACGCGGTCGACCGCATGCGCGTGATCGACGACGTCTACAACGGCCTCGCCGAGATCCCGGGCACCCCCACCGCCCCCGTCAACGGCGCCTTCTACGAGGACACCACCGGCCTCATGCGCATGTACGACCTCGAGGCCGCCGCCGCCGCACTCGACGCCCTCGGCCTCGTCGACACGAACGGCAACGGCGTGCGCAACATCAGCCCGACGCGCGAGCTCGAGTTCACCCTGACCTACGGCAACGACTCGGCCACCTGGACGGACGTCGCCACGATCGTCCAGAACGACTTCGCCGAGATCGGCGTCAGGGCCAACCTGCGGGGCATCCAGTCGAGCCAGCTGCTCGGCACGGGCATCGCGGGCGACTACGAGGCCCTCCTGGTCGCGATCGGCAACCAGCCCGACCCCGAACTGCGCAAGCCGATCTGGCAGCCCGGCGGCTCGCTGTACTACTGGCACCGCGCCACGCAACCCGCCGCCCAGGGCGAACGCCCGAACTTCGATGCGATGGCCGATTGGGAGCTCCGGGTCTTCGAGATCTTCGAGACCGGCAGTGTCAACATCGACGCCGAGTCGCGGGCCGCGAACTACCGCGAATGGCAGCGGCTCAACGCCGAGTACGTCCCGGTGATCATGATCGCCAAGCCCAGCAACGTCGCCGCCGTGTACGACCACGTCGGCAACTTCGTCTACAACCTGGGCGTGATCCCGGGCTACAACCCCGTCCCGCACTACTTCCGTCGGTAGTTCATCGTCGGTTGGGGGGTGCCTTCGGGTACCCCCCAACGCGCCGCGCGACCCCGGAGCCCCCCGTGCTCGTCTATCTCATCCGCCGCATCTTGGTCATGATCCCGACGCTGCTGCTGGTGTCGGTCATCTGTTTCGCCGTCATCCAGCTGCAGCCCGGCAGCTTCGCCGACCGCTACCTCGAGGACCCGCGCTTCACCCCCGAGACGGTCGAGCGTCTCAACGCGCAGCTCGGCCTCGACAAGACCCCGGTCGAGCAGTACCTCATCTGGCTGAGCGGCATCGTCACGCGCCTCGACTTCGGCTTCTCCTTCTTCGCCAACCGCCCCGTCTCCGGCATCATCGGCGAGCGCCTCGCGTGGACGGTGGTCGTCGCCGGCGTCACCCTCGGCTTCGCCTGGCTGGTCGCCGTGCCGCTCGGCATCGTCGTCGCGCTGCGCAGGAACGGCTTCACCGACGCGGTCGCCAGCTTCGTCGGCTACATCGGCCTGGCCGTGCCCGACTTCCTCGTCGCGCTGCTCCTCATCGCGCTGGTGCTGGCCTACGGCGGCACCAACGTGGGCGGCCTGTTCAGCGCTCAGTACCTCGGCGCCCCCTGGAGCTGGGCCAAGTTCGTCGACCTGCTGAATCACCTGTGGATTCCGGTGCTGGCGATCGGCACCGGCGGCATCGCGCAGGTCATGCGCCAGATGCGCGCCAACCTGCTCGACGTGCTGAACGCCGACTACGTCCGCACCGCCAAGGCCAAGGGCCTGCACCCGCGGCGCGTCACCTACCGGCACGCGGTGCGCACCGCGATCAACCCGCTGGTGTCGATGGCCGGCCTGCAGCTGCCGGAGCTGATCAACGGCACGATCATCGCCAGCATCGTGCTCAACCTCCCCACGATCGGGCCGCTGCTCTACACCTCGCTCCTCAACAAGGACCAGTACGTCGCGATGACGCTGCTACTCTTCGCCAGCCTGCTGCTGATGATCGGCAACCTGCTCGCCGACCTGGCGCTGGCCTGGGTCGACCCCAGGATCCGCTATGGCTGACCCGCGACCGCCCGCCCACGCCGGCGCGAGCGCGCCGGGGAGCCCGGGCGGCGACCCTGGCGAGGCGGCCGGGCTGAGGCGTCACGCGCGCCAGGGCCCGCGCTCGAAGGCCTGGCGCCGCTTCACCGCCTCCCGCACCGGCCTCCTCGGCGCCTGGATCCTCGTCGCGCTCTACCTCGTCGCCCTGCTGTCGCCGTTCCTGGCGCCGCACGGCATCACCGTGCAGCACCGCGGTACCGTCTACCAGCCGCCGCACGCACTGCGCGTCTGGCACGAGGGCCGCCCGGCTGCCCCCTTCGTCTACCCGCTGGTCGTCGAGCGCGACCCGGTGACGTTCCGCCG
Source organism: Trueperaceae bacterium (assembly GCA_019429025.1). Taxonomy (GTDB): domain Bacteria; phylum Deinococcota; class Deinococci; order Deinococcales; family Trueperaceae; genus JAABTL01. The sequence continues at coordinate 4,466 of JAHYJQ010000177.1, forward strand.
CTTCTACGCCGAGGACCGCTCCGAGCGGCTGCCGCTGCGCCTGTTCGTGACGGGCGACCGCTACCGCCTCCTCGGCCTGTGGGAGGCGGACGTGCACCTCTTCGGCGTCGCCGGGGGCAACTGGTTCCCGCTCGGCACCGACCGCTTCGGCCGCGACCTGCTGTCGCGCATCTTGGTCGGGTCGCAGGTCTCGCTGACGGTGGGCATCATCGGCATCCTCATCAGCTTCTCGATCGGCATCGTCGTCGGCGGCGTCTCCGGCTACTACGGCGGCTGGGTCGACAACGCCATCCAGCGGCTGCTCGAGGTGCTGCTGTCGTTCCCGCGGCTGCCGCTGCTGCTGGCGCTGGCGACGGTGATCCCGCCCGCCTGGCCGTCGACCTACGTCTACCTCGGCATCGTGGCGGTGCTGTCGCTGATCGGCTGGGCCGGCCTCGCGCGGGTGGTCCGCGGCCAGGTGCTGGCCGCGCGCGAGATCGAGTACGTGCAGGCGGCCCAGGCGCTCGGCGCCCGCGACCTGCGCATCGTGCTGCGCCACCTGCTCCCCAACCTCAGCTCGTACCTCGTCATCGCGGCCACCCTGGCGCTCCCCGGCTACATCCTCGGCGAGTCGGCACTCTCGTTCCTCGGGCTCGGCATCAAGGAGCCGATGACCTCGTGGGGGCTGCTGCTGGCGGACGCCCAGTCGTTCGAGGCGCTGTCGCTGTACCCTTGGCTGCTGGTCCCGGGGGCCCTCATCGTGCTCTCGGTCCTCGCCTTCAACTTCGTCGGCGACGCGCTGCGCGACGCCTTCGACGTCCGCAGCCGGTAGGCCGGCGCCCGCCAGGAGGTCCCATGCACCCGCCGCTGCTCGTCGACCTGCAGGGCACCGAGCTCGACGCCGAGGAGCGCGCGCTGCTGGCGCGCCCCGGCGTGGCCGGCGTCTGCCTGTTCAGCCGCAACCTCGCCGGCCTCGCGCAGGCCCGCGCGCTGGTCGCGGAGGCGCTCGCCGCCGCCGACCGACCGCTGGTCATCGCCATCGACCAGGAGGGCGGCGGCGTCGTGCGCCTGCAGGGCGTCGCCGTGGCCCCGTCGGCGATGGCGCTCGGCGCCGTCGACGACCCCGCCCTCACGGAGCGGATCGGCGCCGCCACCGGCCGCGGGCTGCGCGCCATCGGCGTCAACGTCGACTTCGCGCCGGTGGCCGACGTGCAGTCGAACCCCGGCAACCCGATCGTCGGCGACCGCTCGTTCGGCGCGGACCCGGCCCTGGTCGCCCGCCACGTCGCGGCCTTCGTGCGCGGCCTGCAGGCCACCGGCGTCGCCGCCACCGTGAAGCACTTCCCCGGCCACGGCGACGTCGCGGTCGACTCGCACCTCGCGCTCCCGCGGCTCGACGCCGACCTCGCCCGCCTGGAGGCGCTCGAGTGGCCACCGTTCGCGGCCGGCATCGGCGCCGGCGCGGCGGCCGCCATGAGCGGCCACCTGCTCGTGCCGGCCCTCGATCCCGAGCTGCCGGCCACCCTCTCCCCCGCCATCCTCGGCGGCGCGCTGCGCGGGCGCCTCGGCTTCGAGGGCCTGCTGTTCACCGACGCCCTCGACATGCGCGCCATCGCCGACGGCTGGGGCGTGCCCGAGGCGGCCGTGCTCGCCATGGCCGCCGGCGTCGACGTGCCTGTCGTCTGCAACGGGCATCCCGGGCTCTACCACACCATGCTCGACGCGCTCGAGGCCGCGGCCGCCGACGGCCGGCTCCCGGCGGCGCGCGTCGCCGAGGCGTGCGCGCGCCTCGACCTCCTGCTGGCGGCCTACCCGAGCGCGCCCCTCGACCTCGACGCGAGCGTCCTGGAGGCGGACGCCGCCACCGAACACGAGGCCGCCCGGCGGGCGGTCGCGGTCCTCGGCACGCCGCCGACGCTGCGCCCCGGCGCCGCCGTGGCGCTCTTCGGGCGGCCCGCCGAGGTCACCTCGGGCGCCAGCGACGCGGCCCGCCCGCTGGCGGCGCTCGTCGACGCGCTGGAGGGGGCCGGCGTGCCGGTCCGCTGGGCGACGACCGCGGCCGACCTGCCGCTGGCGCTCGCCGGCGCCCAGGCGCTCGTCGTCGCCACCAGCGAGCGGCGACCGCTCGACGATGCGGCGGTCGCCGGCTACCGTGCCGCCTTCGAGCGGGCGAGGGAGGCGGGCGTGCCGGCCGTGCACGCGGCGCTGTGGAACCCCGCCCACGTGAGCGTCCTCCCCGGGCCGGCCGTCGTGCCGTTCGGCTTCCGACCCGCGAGCGCGGCCGCGCTCGCCGCGGTCCTGCTGGGCGGCGAG
>JAHYJQ010000178.1 GCA_019429025.1 Trueperaceae bacterium
CACCTCGCCGACCGCGTCGCCGCGGTAGACGAGCGCGTTCCGGCCGTCGGCCAGGAAGGCGAGCGGGCGCCCGGCCTCGATGCTGCGCGGCTCGACACCGACGCGCCAGCCACCGGCACCGTCCGGCTCGACGTAGGCGACGAGCCGCACCCGGCGACCCGCCGCGCGCTCGGCCCGGACCCAGGCGGGCGTGAGCCCGCGCACGCCACGGACGCGCGGCACCACGTCCGCCCACGCCAGGTCGGGCGCCACCGTCATGCGGGCGACGACCGCGATCTTGTGGGCCGCGTCCCAGCCATCGACGTCGAGCGACGGGTCGGCCTCGGCGTACCCCATGCGCTGGGCCTCGGCCAGCGCCGTCTCGCAGGGCACGCCGCGTTCCATCTCACCGATGAGGTAGGCACAGGTGCCGTTGAGGACGGCCTCGAGGGAACGCATCCGGGAGCCGCGCAGGGCACCGGTCAGGGGTCCGATCGCCGGCGTGCCGGCCATGACGGCGGCCTCGAACCCCACCCTGCCGTCCTCGATCCAGGGTCGCCAGATCGGCCAGGCCTCCGCCAGCGCCGCCTTGTTGGCCGTCACCAGCCGCGCGCCGCGCTCGGCGGCGCGCGCCATGAGGGCCGTGGGCCAGTCGACCCCACCGAGCAGCTCGACGACGACGTCGGCCCCAGCGATGGCCTCGTCCGGATCGGTCGTCAGCCGCGGCGGGCGCGGCCCCAGGTCGCGCGGGCGCTCCGGATCGCGGACCAGGGCGGCGGTGACGACGCACTCGGGATGGCGGGCGAGCAGACGCACGAACGCCGCGCCGACGGTGCCGGCGCCCAGGACGCCGACGCGAACCGAGGCCTCGGGGACGGGCGCCATGACGGAGAGGCTAACACGCGCCGCGCCCGCGAGCTGGCGCACGGGCCGCGCCCGAACGGGCGCGGCCTGCTACACTCATGCGCTCGAGCCGTGCCGCGCCCACCGGGCGCAGGCGCCTCGGCGAGCGCAACACCTCCCCGAGGAGCACACCATGTTCGGAATCGGCATCGTCGGCCTCCCCAACGTCGGGAAGAGCACCCTGTTCAACGCGATCACCCGCGCCCGCGTCGAGGCCGCCAACTACCCCTTCGCCACCATCGACCGCAACGTCGGCGTCGTCGCGGTGCCGGATCGGCGCGTGGACGCGCTGGCGCGCGTGTTCACCAAGGGCGACCGGGTACCGCCCATGGTTCCCACCACCGTCGAGTTCGTCGACATCGCCGGCCTGGTGTCGGGCGCCCACCGCGGCGAGGGCCTCGGCAACCAGTTCCTGGGCCACATCCGCGAGGTCGCGGCCATCGCCCACGTCGTGCGCTGCTTCGACGACCCAGACGTGATCCACGTCGAGGGCCGCGTCGACCCGATCGCCGACATCGACACGATCGAGACGGAACTGCTCCTCGCCGATCTCGCGACGCTGGAGCGCCGCGCCGAGCGGCTGAAGCGCGGCGCCAAGGGGGGGCACGGCGAGGAGGCGGAGATGCTGGCCCAGGTCGAGGCCCTCCAGCGGGCGCTCTCGTCCGGCGTGCAGGCCCGCGCCACCTCGCTCGCGCGACCCGACGACCTGCGGCTGCTGACCGACAAGCCCGTCGTCTTCGTCTGCAACGTGCCCGAGGGCGACGTGGTCACGGGCAACGCCTACGTCGAGCGGGTGCGCGAGCGGGCGGCCAGCGAGGGCGCGGCCGTCATCGTCGTGTCCGCCAAGATCGAGCAGGAACTCGGCGAGCTCGAGGACGACGAGGCCGCCGCCTTCCTTGCCGACCTCGGCCTGACGCAGCGCGGACTCGACCGCCTCATCGCCAAGGGGTACGAGGTGTTAGGGCTGGAGACCTTCCTGACCGCCAGCGAGAAGGAGGTCCGGGCCTGGACCGTCGCCCGCGGCACCAAGGCGCCGCAGGCGGCCGGCACCATCCACAGTGACTTCGAGCGCGGCTTCATCCGCGCGGAGGTCGTCAGCTTCGACCGCCTCATCGAGGCGGGGAGCATGGCGACCGCGCGCGCCCGTGGCTGGCTGCGCACCGAGGGGAAGGATTACGTCGTCGTCGACGGCGACGTCATCCACTTCCTGTTCAACGTGTAGGCCTCGACGCTGCGCGCTAGAACACCGGCCCGACCCGGAAGGAGAAGACGCCGCTCGGGTTGCGGGCCGAGAAGCCGTAGTCGAAGCGCAGCGCCGGCAGCGACACGCCCCCGAAACCGAGGTTCACCTGCACGCCCGCCCCGACGCTGCCGTACAGCGAGGCCCCGGAGAGCGCGGCGCCCGTGCCCTCGGGGACGTAGCCGACGTCCGCGAAGACGATGCCGATGATGGTCTCGGTCGCCACGGTGCTGAGGCCGAAGTCGTAGCGGTACTCGACCGACGACGTCACGTAGCTGCGCGAGAGATCGAAGTCGGTGTCGACGTAGCCACGCAGCTCGGTCGCCTCGACGGGCACGCGCCCGACGCGGAAGCGCCGGTTCGCGGGGTAGCCGTCGCCGAACTGGTGCCCGACGTTGAGACGGACGGCCAGGACGTGGTTGCGGTTCTCGACATCGGGCAAGACGTCGGCCAGGGCGAGGTAGCTCTTCACCCCCGCCTGGACCTGCTGGTAGACGTACGGCGCCGGGTCCCCGGTGATCGGGTCGCGCTGATCGCTGCCCCAGCCGACCCCGAAGGAGACGCTGGCGGCGACGCCCTCGCGCGGGAACGCCTCACTGTCGCGGTCGTCGTAGGTCAGCGTGGCCGAGGTGAAGGCGCTCAGCCCGCCGGCGGGCAGCAACGTCACGGCCACGTCCTCCGGGAGGGCACAGCGCGGCGCGTTGACCACGTCGCCGTCGTCGTCGAACTCGCACGCCTCGCGCGGTGGCTCGAGCCGGTAGACGTCGTAGGCCCCGCGCGCCGCGACGACCAGGTCGGTGTTCGGCAGCACCCGGCGGCCGACGGAGAAGCTGGCGCCACTCGAGCGCACCAGGTACTCGCCGGCGGGGACCCGCGTACCCTCACGGTCCGGCAGGCCGGGGTACGGCACCTCGATGCGGCCGTCCACGGTCAGGGGCTGGTTCACGTCGACGCGTGAGAACAGCGACACCGTCAGGCTCGTCGGGACCTCCTGCAGGTCCAGCACGGGGACGTCGAGCCAGGGGACCGCGTAGCGGACGCTCCCGCCGAACTGCAGCCCGAGGTCGCTGGTCAGCGCCTGGACCTCCGCCGAGAGGTTGTGGGCCAGGCCCCAGAGGTTCGACTCCGCGTACGAGACGCTGGCCGAGAAGCCCGTCTCGGTGCTGTACTGCGCGCCCGGCTGCAGCAGGCCGGTGGTGTTGGCGCGGAGGACCACCTCGACCGTCACCTCGCCGGGCTCCTCGGCCGGCACCAGCAGCCGGTTGACGGGCGTGACGATGCCGAGCCGCGCGAGCCGCCGGAGGCCGTCGTCGAGGCGGTTCAGGTCGACGATCTCGCCCACGGCAGGCAGGTAGCGGGTGACGACGCGCTCCTCCGTGCGGCCCGGGGCGCCGTCGTAGACGACCGCGTAACCCGCGATCCGCAGCTCGGTGACGCGCTGCACGTAGGTCCCGTCGAGGTAGTTGTACGAGGGCCGGGCATCGATGACGACGCCCACCTCGTCGTACGCGGCGCGCAGCCGGCGAAAGTCCTCGTCGGCCAGCGCCGAGGTGAAGGTGTCGCCGACGCCGAGCGCGAGCAGGTCCGTGAGGAGCGCGTCGTCGAGCACGGTGTTGCCCTCGATGACGACCTCCCGCACGGGACCCGCGGTATCGGGCGCGCCGAGCGCGAAGCGCACCCGGACGGCGCCGGTCGAGGTCGCCAGCGTCTCGATCCGCACGTCCGAGGAGCGTCCCCGCGCGAGGCGCCGGATGTCCTCGAGCAGCACGTCGTAGTTGAACAGGTCGCCGACCGCCAGGCTCAACCGCGACGCCGGAACGCCCAGCGCGACGGTGTCGAACGCCGCGATGCGCAGCTCGCGGAAGCGCACGGTCAGCTCGCCGTTCTCCAGCGTGCTGCGCTCCAGGTCGATCCCGCTCTGACGCAGCCCTGCCGCCCAGTAACGCTCGGCGACCGCGTCGACGGCCTGCCGGTAGAGGCCGAAGCCGAAGGTGTCCTGGCCGGCCACGCGGGCGAACAGCTGCTCGAGCTCCGCCTCGCTCAGCAGCGACGAGTCCTCGAACACCACGCGCCGGAGCGGGACGCTCTCCTCGACGAGGTAGCGCAGGCGCACGGGCGTTCGCCCGCCCGGCTCCGCCGCCGCCGGCTCCTGCAGCACCTCCAGGGTGACGTCGACGTCGTAGGGCACGCCCACCGAGCGGTAGATCCCTTGCAGGGTCCCGATGGCCCGCTCGGCGCGCAGGGCGTTGAGCGTGCGGCCGGGGTCGAGCAGGTGTTCGGCGACGATCGCGTCGCGCAGCGCGCCACCCTCGAGCAGGGTGGTCCCGACGACCTCGACGGCCGCCACCGGCGGGTTCTCCCGCACGCGCACGATGAGCACCGGGCCCGCGCCGCGGTCTTCGAGCGTGACGCTGACCTCCTCGAAGGTCCCCAGCGCGTAGACGCGGTTGCGTTCCGCCTCCAGGTCGACGCGTTCGGCCTGCGTACCGGCCCGCGCGGCCACGATCGTGCGCACGATGTCGGTGAAGGTGGTGGTGCCCTCGACCCTGACCTCGAGGAGCGGGCCCTGAGCCGTGGGGAGCGGGCCCTGGGCGAGCACGGCGCCAGGGAGCGACAGGGCGAGGAGAAGCAGCAGGCGAGGACTCCACATACCGCGGAGTCTACCCAAGCTCCCGTGAGAAGCCGTTCGAGCGGCCCCGGCAACGGGCGGCCGCGCCCCGGACCACGCGACGGTGGTCGGCCGCGGGAACCCGCCTGCTACGATGCCGCCATGGAAGAGCGTCACGCCTCGGGGCCGCCGGCGGCCCGCGACCCGTCGAACGATCCCGCGCCCGCGAGCGACCACCCCTCCGCTGGCCACGTCGGCCCGGCGGCGGTGTCGCAGGCACGCGCCGCGGCAGCGGCGCTGCGGGCCGCTGGCGGGCTGGCGGCGGACCGGCGCGACGAAGGCTGCGAGCTGGCGCTCATCCTCGGCTCGGGCCTCGGCCCGCTCGCCGACGAGATCGAGGGCGCCGTCAGCGTGCCCTTCTCCGAGGTGCCGGGCATGCCGGCGTCGACCGCGCCCGGTCACGCGGGCCGCTTCGTGCTGGGCCGGCTCTCGGGGCGTCGCGTCGTCATGCTGCAGGGCCGTCTGCACGCCTACGAGGGCCACCCCGCCAGCACCTGCGCGTTCCCCGTCCGCGTGCTCCACGCCTTGGGGGCCGAGCGGCTCGTCGTGACCAACGCCTGCGGCGGCCTCGATCCGCACTGGCGCGCGGGCGACCTCATGCTGCAGCTCGACTTCATCAACCACACCTTCGACCACGCGCTCACCGGGCCGCCGGACGGCGTGGGGCCTCGCTTTCCCGTCACCTTCGACGCGTACGACGAGACCTACCTGGAGGCCGCGCGGGCGGCCGCGAGGCGCCTCGACCTGCGGCTCCGCGAGGGCGTCTACCTGGCGATCGCCGGGCCGGCGTACGCCACCCGCGCGGAGTTGCGCGCCTTCCGGGCGTGGGGCGCCGACGCGATCGGCATGTCGACCGTCCACGAGGTGACGATGGCGAGGTCGCTCGGCATGCGTGTCCTGGGCCTCTCCGTGGTCACCGACATGGCCCTGCCGGACGGCCGCGAGCACGCGACCGGCGACGAGGTGCTGCGCGTGGCGAACCTTGCCGGCGAACGTTTCCGGGCCCTCGTGCGGGCGCTGCTCCCAGAGCTCTAGGCATGCTCGCCGACGTCCTGGAACGGATCGACCGCGCCTGCGCCAGGGCCGGGCGCGATCACCGGGAGGTGCGGCTGGTGGCCGTCACCAAGGGGCACGACGCAGAGTCGGTGCGCGCGGCGGTGCTCGCCCACGGGCACCGCATCCTGGGCGAGAACCGCGTGCAGGAGTGGCGGGCCAAGGCCGAGGCGCTCGGCCCTGACGTCGAGTGGCACCTCGTGGGCCACCTGCAGACGAACAAGGTCCGCTACTGCCGGGGCTTCGCGCTGCTGCACGGCGTCGACTCGGCGCGGCTGATCGACGCGCTCGAGGCGGACGGCGAGCGGCACGACCACGTCTTCCCCGTCCTGCTGCAGGTCAACGTGTCCGGCGAAATCGCCAAGCACGGGGCCGACCCCGCCGCCCTCGGCGACCTCGTCGCCCGCGTGCGCGCCGCGCCGCACGTCCGGCTCGAGGGGCTGATGACGATGGCACCCTACGACCCCGAACCGGAGCGCGCCCGACCCGTCTTCCGCGCCCTGCGGGCGCTGGCCGAGCGGCACGCGGACGGCAGGACCTCGATGGGCATGAGCGGTGACTTCGAGGTCGCGATCGAGGAGGGCGCCACCTGGATCCGGGTCGGCAGCGCGCTGTTCGCGCCGGGCGCGACGCGCCCGAACGAGGTGGACCGATGACCCTGACGCCGCTCGACATCGAACACGCCACGTTCGAGCGCGCGCTCTTCGGGTACCGCGCGGGCGCCGTTCGGGCGCTGCTGGAGCGCGTGGCCGCCGAGCGCGAACGCAGCCTGCGGGAGCTCCGCCACCTGCGGGACGAGATCGGCGAGCGCGACGAGCAGATCGCCCAACTGCGGGAGGCCGAGGCGGAGCTGCAGCGAGCCGTCATCGCGGCCGAACGGATCGCCACGGAGATGAAGGAC
>JAHYJQ010000179.1 GCA_019429025.1 Trueperaceae bacterium
CAGCCTCGACGGTGACGTGATCGAGCGCGTTGCTTGGGCTGTTCGACTCGAAGTAGAGTCCGAGCCAGGTGCCCGCGACCACCGAGATGCCGCGGAAGAGGATCCCGTTGCCGGGCGTCCCGGTAGCGTTGAAGGACGCGTCGTTTCGAACGCGGATGCCCGAGCCGTTGGTACCCTCGAAGATGGCACCGGGGGCGACCGTGACGGCCGCGCTCGCGCCGTCGATGTCGGTGAAGCCGGAGAGCCGGTACGGCGCGTTCGCGGCGGGCCAGCTCTGCGCGGTCGAGACGGTGCTGCTCCGCACGCCGATGTGGTTGTCGGCGTTGCCGGTGAGACCCACCCCGGCGCCGGCATAATCGCTCTCGGCATCGAGCATGCCGAGCTGGTTCGAGCTGACCAGCATGGGCGTGCCCGCGTTCCCATCGAACGCGTTGTCCGCGAAACCGGTCACGGTGGCGCCGCCGTCGAGATAGACGCCGGTCGTCTCGTTCCCGCGGAACGTGCTGTCGCTGATCGACGCACGTGCACCGGAGGCGATTCGCACACCGGCGCCGATGGTGTTCGAGCCGTGGAAGCTGAAGTTCCTCTCTCCGGCGTACGCCACGACGACGTTCCGGAGCGTGTTCGTGGGATCGTTCGAGCGGATGTAGACCCCGAGCCAACTGCCGGCGATGCTGGAGGTGCTGGTGAGCACGATCGGGTTGACGGCGGTGCCGCTGGCGACGAGCGCGCCGTCGACCTGCACACGCAGCCCGGAGGTGTTCGCGAAGCGCAAGACCGCGCCGGCGGGAATGGTCAGGGTAGCGCCGTCCTGGATGTTGACGAAGCCGGTCACGCTGTAGCAGTCGAGGCCCAGCGTCGTGTCGGTCACGATGTTGCCGGAGAGCGGCGTGGTCGTGCTGCAGTCGGCCGTCACCTCGTCCTCGACGACGGTGATGCGCGCGCTTCCGCTCTTGGTGACGTCAACGGTGCTCGTGGCGATGATGTCGGCGACTCCCCCGCCCACGCCGGTCACGAGACCGCTGGAGGCGACGGTGGCGACGCTCGGGTCGCTACTCGACCAGGTCACGGCCTGCGACACGCCCACGCTGCCCTGCACGGTGGCACTGGCCGTCGTGCTGCCATCGACGGCGATCTCGGAAGTCGCCAGCGTGACGCTCACGCCGGTGACGCTCGCCGTGGGGCTCGTGCCACCGCCGCAGGCGACCAGCGCAAGCGCCAGCAGCACCGTGGGTCCGAGTGCCTTCATCCATTGTCCGTTCATGGCTTCTCCTTCGGTGGTGCTGGATTTGGCGTGCGTCGGGCGTTCGAGGGTGGCGCGGGGCCACGCCGGGCCGACGTGGTGGGCGGGGTGCCGTCCAAGGCTACGCGGGCCGCGTTGGCGCTTCGTTGGCACCGAGGGAGGAGACCCGTGTCGCCGTCATCCGCTCAATTCGAGTTCAGCGTCCTCGAGCCGGAAGGTCGCCTTGAGGGCGTATGCGAGACGGTCGAGTTCGATGCGGGGCCCGCAGACCCGGACCATCACCCGCCGCCGGCGCGGGTCGTGGATGACGTGCTCGAGATGCGTGTCGGGGTAGTTCCCTCTGGCCGTGAGCACGAGATCGAGGAACCGCTGCACGCTGTCGAGCTGAGTCGGAGGGACCGGGCCGAGTGCGATCACCGCGGAGATCGTGGCAGCGGACATCGGCGCGTTCTGACGGCGAACGAACTGAACGGGCGTGCTCGGCGCATGCCACACCTCCTGGGCGTATCCGGTCGCAGCTGGACACCCAAGGGTACGGAGGGCACGTTGGCGCCGCGTTGGCGCCCATTCGACGCCCCCACCGGGGCGAGAACTCAGCCGCCGGCGTCGGGCACGGCGCCGTCGCGCGCGAGGCCCGACACGACCTCATCGACCAGCTCCCGCAGCGTGCAGGAAGGAGCGGCAGGCAGCGTCGTCCGATCGCCCAGCATCTCCACGATGGCGTCCGCCTCGGCCCTCGTCTCGTGATCCGCCGCCTCGTCCGCCAGGACGGCGGCGAGCAGACGGGCCGCCTCCGCATCCCGGCCGACGCGCACGTAGGATTCGCTCATGCTCACGAGCGCCCGGAGCACCACGGGGTCCGACCCGCACGCCACTGCAAGCTCGAGGGCTCGACGGAATGCGGTCTGCGCGTCCTCGACGCTGCCCTGGTGCAGCTCGATCGCGCCACGCTGCCGGTACGACTCCGCCGCCATGGCCCACGCGCCGCTCGACGACGCGATCTCGAGCGCCTCGTCGACGTGCTGGTGCGCCCCTTGCGCGTCGCCCTTGACCAAGAGCGCCTGCGCGACGTTGCGCAAGGTGGTCACGAGCGCCAGTCGATCGCCGCTGGCGCGCTTGAGCGCGAGGCTCTCCAGGTAGTAGCGTTCGGCGGCCGCGTCGTCGTTCATGTCGCGCGCGAGGTTGCCGAGGTTGTTGAGGATCGCGGCCCGCCCGCGTGCTTCGCCGATGTCGCCGAAGATCTCGAGCGCGATGAGGTACCACCCCCTCGCGGCGGCGAGGTCACCGCTGTGGCGGCGGGCGTTCCCGACGTTCATCGCGCTCATGCCCTCGGAGCGCCGATCGCCCGTCGCCCGCGCGATGCCGAGGGCGGCGGCGTAGCTCGTATGCGCATCGTCGTAGCGTCCCCTGCTGAAGGAGCAGTGCCCGAGGCTGTTGAGGCAGACTCCCCGCCCGACGGCGTCCTGGGAGCGGTCATAGGTCTCGAGCGCCTCGCGCAAGGGCGCTTCGGCTCGCTCGTGCTCGCCGACGCGGGTCGCGAACAATCCCATGGCGTGCAGGTTCCGCCCGATCCCGGTGAGGTCGCCCCGTTCTCGACACGACGCGAGCGAGTCGGCACACAGCCGTTCCGCACGTTCCACCTCGCCCGCACCGTGCAGCACGATGGCGAGCGACGTGGCAGCCGACGAGGCGAGCACGGCTTCGCCGCGCGCGCGGAACGCGTCGAGGCTGGCCCCGAGTAACTCCGCAGCGATGTCGTTCTCGCCCATCCGGTGGCAGCACCACCCGCGCGTGGCCCGCAGGCGGGCGAGGAAGACGTCATAGCGCTGTCCACCGCCTGCGAATGCCCGTTCGGCGCGCTCGAGTATGTCGCGTATCTCCTGGAAGAGGCCTCCGCGCTCGAAGTACAGGAACAGCCCGTCCAGCATGGCGCCAGCGGTCACGACGTCCTGGACCGCTGCGGCCTCCTCCCACGTCGCGAGAACGTTCCCTAGGTCGCGCTCGATCGTCCGGAGCGCCGCCATCGGCGCGGGACCGCGGAACACCGTCTCCGTCTCCGCGATGAACCGGGCGTAGTACCCCCTGAAACGGGCGGCGACGGCCACGTGCTCGGTCGGTACGTCGACGAGCTGGTCGAGGGCGAAGCGCCGCACGACCTCGTGCAGCGTGAACCTGTCGCCGGCTCTTTGCACGAGCGACGCGTCGGTAAGCCGCAACAGGTCCTCCAGGCCGGCCCCCGCGACGAATGCGGCCGCCTCGCGCGTGAAGCCGGCCCGGAAGAGCGACAGGGCCAGGAGCACACGTTGGCTCGCTGCGTCGAGACTTCGCCACGACCGATCGAACACCATGCGGAGCGACTGGTGGTTACGGGCGACGCCGGCATCGGCACGCAGGAAGTCGGGATCGCGCTCGATCTCGTCAGCGATCTGCTCGCACGTGAGCATCCGGGTCCACGAGGCGGCCAACTCGAGGCCGAGCGGAAGGCCGCCGAGCGCCCGCGCGATGCGGCCGATGGCCGCGACGTCGGCGGTGGAGGCCGAGAACACGTGGCTCTCCCTCCGTGCCGCGTTCATGAAGAGCTCCACCGCCCCGAACGACCGCGCGACGTCGGGTGAGATCTCGTCGTCGGCTCCAGGCGAAGCGAGGCCGTCGACGGGGACCACCCATTCACCGTGGGCCCCGATCCGCTCGCGCGAGGTCACGACGAGCTTCACGCCGTGCGCGCGCTCGAGAAGCGACTCGACGAAGGGCCGAGCGTCGAGGACGTGCTCGAAGGCATCGAGCACGATCAGGGCCTGCCGCTCCCCCAGGTGCTGGAGGACCTGCTGCGCGACGCCGGCACGATCCGGCGCGACCAGGTGCAACGCCGAGGCGACGGCGCTCGGCACGAGCTCGCTGGCGCCGACCGCCTGCAGCGGTACGAAGACGACACCGTCGGTGAACGAGGCCCCGGCACGGGCGGCCACCTCGAGCGCCAACCTCGACTTGCCGATCCCGCCGAAGCCGGTCAGGCTCACCAGCCGGCAGTCGGGGCGCGCGAGCAGGTCCTGGACCTCACGCGTCTCGCGCTCACGACCCACCAGGCGCGTCGCCGTGTGCGGCACGCTGCCGCCGACCTGCAGGACGGCTGGCGTGCCCGGAAGGGAGACCGCGCGCAGGCGCACGGACTCCATCAACGAGCGCGTCTCCTCGAGCGGCTGCAGCCGAAGCTCACTGAGTAGCGTCCCCTCGAAAGCAGTGTAGGCGGCGAGTGCCTCCCCCGTCCGCGCTCCCGCCGCGGCGAGGCGCACGAACCGGCGTAGGGCCTCCTCGTCGAGCGGGTCGAGTTCGAGTAGCTTGGACGCGATCCGTGCGCCCTCCGCGGGCCGCCCCGCCGCCTCCAGGACGTCGGTGGCCTTGAGGCTGGCCTCGCGCCAGAGTCCCTGCAGCAACCCGCGCTCCGTGGCCAACCACTCCGCGAGCTCCGAGGACTCCGGCCAGGCGAGCCCCGTGAGCAAGGGGCCGTGGTAGTGAGTCACGGCGGCCAACCAGCGTTCCTCACGAAAGGCGCGGACGAACTCGTGCACGTCGGACCGAACCGACCAGCGGACACGGTCGCGCTCGAGCTCGATGCCGTCGAAGCCAGGCGAACGCCGGATCTTGTGGAGGTGCCAACGCAGGTGCTTCCGGGCGGTGGCTTCGTCGTGATCGGGCCACACCAGCTCGCTCAGTTCGGTGCGCGACACCCAGCCTTCGCGCAACGCCACGACCGACACGATGAGCGCGCCGACGGTGTTGGGAAGATCGGTCCATCGGTCGTCCACCGCGACGCGGGCAACGCCGAGGAGCCTCAACGTAGGCATCATGCTGCGGCCACCATACCCATGCTTCTCGAGAGACCGTCGTCTCAGGTTGCGGTCACAGAGACTCGACGAAGCCGCCGGACGCGGTGACGCTCCTCGGGTCAGTTGCCTGCGCACCGTGCCCGCGACGAAGACGTGCGGAACGACGGGCGGCTCGACATCGAAGCGAGCGGGTTCGTCCTCGATGACCGGCGTGACGTCGACCGCATCTTCGACCGCCGTCGACCTCACCGCGATCGTATGACGCCCACGCCTCGAGCGCCGCGACACGATCGCGCACCCCGATCTGCGTCCGCCGCACGTCGATCACGAGCTCACGCAGCGTCGCAACATCTTCGGGGCGCGGGGTGACGACCGCCCTGGCCGACGACGACGTGCCGCACGTTGCCGAGGTCTGTCGCATGGTCCAGGGCCTACCGCTCGGGATCGAGCTGGCCGCGGCGTGGGTCAAGAGTTTGAGCTGTCGCGAGATCGCGGAGGAACTCCGCGCCAGCCTCGACTTCCTGGAGAGCGGTAGCCGCACGGTCGGTGAGCGTCAGCGCAGCCTCCGCGCGGCTTTCGATGCGTCCTGGACCCTGCTGACCCCCGACCAGCAGCGCCCCCTGGCCGCGCTGTCCGTGTTCCGTGGCGGCTTCACCAAGGAGGCAGCCAAGGCCGTGACGGGGGCGGACGTTCGGCAGCTGCTCGCGCTCGCCGACAAGGCCCTTCTCGAGATGCCGGCGGCCGGGCGGTACGACCTCCACCCGATCGTGCACCGGTTCGCAGCGGAGCGCCTCGCCGGGCGCCCCGACGACGATGCACGCCTTCGCGACGACCACGGGCGCTACTTCCATCAACTGCTCCAGGCGCGGGAGGAGGAGTTGGCCGGCCGTGGTCATCGCGAGGCGCTCGCCGCGCTCGCGACCGACGAGGGGAACCTGCGGGTGGCATGGTGGTGGGCGGTCGCGGGGGCCCACGTGGAGTTCCTCCTCGCGTCCGCTCGACCCCTGGAGGCCCTGTTCGACGTCAAGGGCCGGTACCGCGAGGTCGCGAAGCTGTTCGGCGAGGCTGTTGCTGGCATCGATGGGGCCGAGCAGTCGCTGGGGGAGTACGAGGCGAGCCGGCAGCGTCTGGTTGAGGCGCTGGCACTACACGGCGAGGCGCTGGGGCTCATGCGCGAGTTCGGGGACGAGTATCGACAGGCGCACGTCTTGACGAGCATGGCCGCCAGCCACGTGGCCCTCGGCGCCTTCGCGGAGGCCGCGGCCAACCTGCGTGACTCGGTCCGCCTTGCCTCGGCGAACGGCGACCTGCCGACGCTTTTGCTGGGCGTCCGCGGGCTCGCCGGCTGGCATGCCGCGCAGGGCCGGGTGGCCGACGCGGTCACGCTGGCGACGATGGTCGAGCAGCATCCGGCCGCGGAACAGGCGGCCGTCGACGCCAACGCAGCCGCGATCGCGGCCTGGACCGAGCGCCTCGCGCCGGCCGAGGTCGCACAG
This sequence comes from Trueperaceae bacterium, assembly GCA_019429025.1. GTDB lineage: Bacteria > Deinococcota > Deinococci > Deinococcales > Trueperaceae > JAABTL01. Next base: position 6,564 of record JAHYJQ010000179.1, read on the forward strand.
GCGCGTGCACGAGGCGCGGGGCTCGAGCTCGGAGACGTCGTCGCCGAGAGCCTGCGGGAGCTCGGCACGGCGGCGGGCACCTCGTCGAGCGATGCCACGACCGGATGAAACCACCCGGTCATTCCCTATGCGATC
>JAHYJQ010000180.1 GCA_019429025.1 Trueperaceae bacterium
GCCAGCCGGCCCGAGGTGCCGGCCCCGACGTAGACCAGCCGGCCCCCGCGGGCCAGCCGGCCGGCGATGCCCTCGAGCGCGCGGGCGAGGTCGGGCACGGCGGCGTCGAGCGCGGCGAGCGCCGCCGCCTGGGACCGCAGCAGCGCGCGGGCGCGCGCCTCCAGCGTCCAAGAGACGAGGCCAACTCCACCACCCGCCTGCACCCGGTGGAGTGGGCGGTCGGCGAGGCGGCGGGGACGCTGGCGGCCTTCTGCCTCGACCAAGACCTCGCCCCGCGCGAGGTGTGGGCCTCGCGCGCCCGGACGCGCGCGCTGCAGCGGCGCCTGCTCGAGCGCGGCGCGCCGATCGCGTGTACGCTCGACGCGCCGCCGGGGCATCCGGCGTTCGTGGCGGCGCAGGAGCGGGCGTTGGCGTCGCCGGCGTAGCGCCGGCGTTCCGTCATCCGATGCCGACCTGTTCCCTATCGATGGCGGGGCGGAGTTCGGGACGCAGGGCACGTTCGGTCACGAGGTCGACCGGGCGGCCCAACAGATCCTCGAGGTAGAACTGCACGCCGAAGTAACGCGCCGACGTCGCCGGTCCGTCGAACGCCACCAGCACGTCGACGTCGCTGTCCGACCTCGCGGTGCCGCGGACCATCGAACCGAACAGCGCGAGACGCGTCACGCCGAACCGATCCCTGAGTTCGGGCATGCTGCGGCTCAGCAACTCGACCGTGCGCCGGCGATCCATGGCCCAGGACTATCACACCCAAGGGGTCGCACGCTTCGTTCCGTGTCCCCTCACGCCGCCACCGGCGCCCGCACCCGCTGCGCCAGGCGCGCCAGGAGCGGCACCAGCGCGAGGCAGATCGCCGCGCCGATCACCAGCTGCCACCACACGTCGGCCAGCCCGGCCCCCTGTTGCCCGATCTCGACGATCGGGTTGAGCAGCCAGTAGGTCGGGAAGACGTAGGCGATCCACTGCGGCCACTCGGGGAACACGTACCACAGGGCCGGCGCGAAGACGAGGATGCTGAGCGTCTTGACGAGCGCGAACAGCACCTTGGTGTCGGGCGCCGCGATGCCGTACAGCAGGCCGATCATCGCGGCCATCACCGCGCCGATCGCGAGGGCCAGCAGCAGCCCGACGGGCTGGCCCACCAACGCGCCGTTCAGCGCCAACGTCACGAGCGACATCGCCGCCGCCAACGTGCCGCCGAACAGGCCCTTGGCCACCAGGAACTCGTTCATCGTGAGGGGCGAGGCGAGCAGCGCGTCGATCGTGCGCTTCTCCCGCTCCTCGGTGAAGCTGAACGACGTCACGAAGACGCCCGCGGCGAACAGCGCGTAGAGCACGATGAAGGGCACCAGCCGCACCTGCAGCGGCACGCCCTCGCCGCCCGGAGCGACCACCTCGACGGCGATGCTGGCCGCGCGCCCCTCGACGCTCCGCAGCAGGTCGATCGTCGTGATCGCGACGATCGCGCGGTCGTTGGCGCGGCTCTCGCCGGCCACGTAGAGCGTGAGCGGCGGGCGCTCACCGGCGCGCAGGGCGGCGTCGAAGCCCGCCGGGAGGACGAGTCCCGCGTCCAGGTCGTGGTCGGTGACGAGCCGCTGGAGCGTCTCGACGTCGGCCACGCGCGAGGTGCGCAGTTCCTCGAGTTCGAGCGCGGCCGCCGTCACGGCGGAGTCGCCGAGGTCGACGATCCCCACCCGCGGCGGTCGCTCGAACAGGCTGCCGAACACGCCCTGGACGAGCAGCGTGATGAGCACGGGCATGACCACCGCGAACAGCAGGACCGGCGACCGCGGCCCGAGGGCCAGGTCCTTGCGCCAGATGGAGAGCACGCGACGGAGACTCACGTCTGCACCAGCTTCCTGCCCAGCGCCCACCAGCCGAGCATGAACACGACCACCACCCAACCGGCGGCGGCCAGCAGCGGCATCGCCAGGTCGGCGAAGCCGAGCCCGTACACCGACGAGCCCACCATCGCCTCGACCAGGCCGTAGCTCGGAATCACCTGCACCCAGGCGGCGGCGCTTCCCGGGAACAGCTCGCCGATCGCCGGCACCATGAGCACCAGCAGGAACCCCATGCCGTAGAAGAGCGTGCCGATGAAGTCGTGGCCGGCGGCGCCGGTGAGCATCCCGATGCCCGCCATCATCATGGCGCCGAGCAGCACCGCCACGAGCAGGACGGGCCAGGTGGGCCCGAACGCGCGCGTCGCCAGCAGCAGGATGAGCCCCTGGGAGAACGCCAACAGCGTGCCCACGAGGCCCTTCGCCAGCAGGACGTCGACGGTGCGCGCGGGCGACGCGAGCAGGGCGCTCGCGGTGCGCTGCGTCACCTCGACCGATACCAGCGAGGCCAACGCCAGCGATTCCGTGAGCAGCACGACGAACGCCATCAGCGGGCGCATCCGCTCGCGCGCGGCGATCTGGTCGCCGGCGCGGTCGGTGCCGAGCACGATGACGTCGTCGGCCGTCCAGTCCACGGGCAGCGGCGCGCCGGCCGCGGTCGCCGCGACCTCTCGCACCGCCGTCGCCATCGCCGAGCGGACCTCTTCGGGCAGGTTCGTGCCGACGTACACGGTCGCCGTCGCGCGCTGGCCGAGCCGCGCGCGCAACAGCAGGTCGAGCGGCAGGGAGATGCCCACCAGCGGGCGCTCGACGCCCTCGGGCACGGCGTCGGCGTCGGCGACCGCCGCCGCCATCGCCTCGACGTCCTCGAAGGCCACCACCGTCAGCGCCGGATCGCCCTCGGCGACGCCCATCGCGATCTTCAGCGCCGCCGCCATGGCCGGCGGGTGCACGCCCACGACGAGCGTCTCGTCCACCCGCGGCGGCATGAGCCAGTAGATGCCGATGAACATGAACAGCGCGAGCGGCGTCAGGATCATCCACAGCCGGTCGCGACCGAACGTGGTCAGGTCCTTGCGCACGATGGCGGCCACGATCCCGGCGCGCGACGGTGCGTGCGTCGGCGCGCCGCGCGCGAAGAACTCGCGGGTTCGGCGGGTGCTCATGCCAGCCCCCGCCCCGTCATGCCGATGAAGACCTCCTCCAGCGTCGCCTCGGCGGTGTGGATCGTGATGACGTCGCCGCTCGCCATGAGCTCGGCGATGCGCGCGCCGGACGCCTCGCCGTCGAGCTCGACGGACTCCTCGCGCACGCCGTCCTCGTCGCGCAGCCGGACCTTCACCGAGCGCGTGCCGTGGGCCAGCTTGAGCCGCTCGGGGGTGTCGAGCGCGTAGATCTCCCCCTCGTTGATGAACGCCACCCGATGCGACAGCTCGTCGGCCTCGTGCATGTCGTGGGTCGTGAGCAGGACGGCGTTGCCGGCCGCGACCCGTGCGCGAATGACGTCGCGCACGGCCTGCGCCGACACCGGATCGAGGCCGTCGGTGGGCTCGTCGAGCAGCAGCACGTCGGGATCGTGCACCAGCGCGCGGGCGATCATCAGCCGCTGGCGCATGCCCTTCGAGTAGCCGGCCACCATGTCGCGGGCGCGCGCCTCCAGGCCCACCTGCGCCAGCAGGCCGCGCACGTCCGGGTGCGGCACGCCGTAGAGGCGGGCGAAGAAGCGCAGGTTCTCCTCGCCGGTCATGCTCGGGTAGAGGTTCTTCTCCTCGAAACTCACGCCCACGCGGCCCATCACCTGGGCGCGGTCCCTGTGGACGTCGCGTCCCAACACCCGCACGTCGCCAGCGCTGGGTTTGAGTTGGCCCGTCAGGAGACGGATCGTGGTGGACTTCCCGGCGCCGTTCGGCCCCAGGAACCCGAGCACCTCGCCGGGCGCCACCTCGAAGGAGATGCCCTTGAGCACCTCACGCTCACCGTAGGAGAAGTGGGCTCCCTCGACGCTGATCGCGCTTGCGGCCATGTGGACCTCCGTCGGCTCCGGACTGCAGCCGGGCTCACGTGCGGCTGAACGTACGTTCAGCCAGCATCGCTGAACGTACGTTCATATGATTGAACGTGCGTTCAGCGGGTGTCAAGGGCGCCCAGCCTCACGCATCCGGCAGCGCCGCCGCCCCGAGCTCGGGGCAACGGAGGTTCACCATGCGTTGAGTACGAACTTCACAACGCGCTGAGTACGATCTTCACAGTCATTCGGGTACGATCTTCACAACGCGCGCCGTGGCGGCGTATCCGGAGCCACCAACCTGGCCGATCCACGCTGCTTGGGAGGTACCCCACATGCTCGAGCGCATCGTAGAAGACGTCGTTCGCGACCGGTTACGAACGCACGGCGCCGTGCTCCTCGAGGGTCCCAAGGCCGTCGGCAAGACGACCACGGCCCTGCGACTCGCCGCGTCCGCGGTCCGCCTCGACCGCGACGCGCCCGCCCGCCAGGCGGCCCAGGTCGACCCGGACCTGGTCCTCGACGGCGCACCGCCACGCCTGGTCGACGAGTTCCAGCTGGCACCCGGCCTCTGGAACGCGGTCCGCGGTCGCGTCGACGACACGAGGGCGAAGGGTCTCTACCTCCTCGCCGGCTCCGCCACGCCCGCCGACGAGCCCACGTCGCACTCGGGCGCCGGCCGGATCGCCCGCGTCTCCATGCGCACGCTCACGTTCTTCGAGCGAGGGTTGGCCAGCGGACGCACCTCGCTGCGCGCCCTGTTCGCCGGGACCACGCCCACCCCCGACGCGGAGCGCATGGGCGTGCGCGAGGTCGTGCGCCACCTGGCCGCGGGCGGCTGGCCCGCGAACATCGACCTCGGCGTGGACGACGCGCTGGACGCGAACGCCGAGTACCTGCACGCGATCGTCCACGTCGACCTCCCCCGCGTCGACGGCGTCCGTCGCGACCCCGACGAGCTCACGCGGCTGGTCCGAGGGTTCGCCCGCAACGTCGCCACCGACGCGAGCCTGGCGGCCATCGCCCTGGCGGGCGAGACGAGCGCCTCCGTCAACACGCGGACGGATCATGCGCGCGCACTCGGGCGCCTGTACCTGATCGAGGACCAGCCGGCGTGGAGCCCACGCCTGCGTTCGCGCATCCGGCTGGCCGCCACCCCGAAGCGCCACCTGGCCGATCCCTCCCTGGCGGTTGCCGCTGTGGGCGCGACACCGGAGCGGCTGCTCTCGTCCGAGATCGAGTGGACGGGCTTCCTGTTCGAGTCCCAGGTGGTCCACGATCTGCGGGTGTTGGCGCAGCCCCTGAGGGCCGAGGTGCGCTTCTACCGGGACAACAAAGGGCTCGAGGTCGACGCCATCGTCGAACACCGGGACGGCCGTTGGCTGGCCGTGGAGAGCAAGCTGGGCGCGGGCCGCATCGACGAGGGGGCCACGCACCTTCTGGCGCTCCGCGACAAGCTCGACGCGGCCACCGCCGCGCGCTGCGTCGGCCTCGTCGTCGTCGCGGCAGACACCCCCACCTACACGCGGCCCGACGGCGTCCTGGTCACCTCCCTGGCCTCGCTCGGACCCTGACGCGGAACGGGTAGCCTGCGCCCATGGAGTTCGCCGCCGCCTACACGACCGTCGACGCCCACGCCGGCGGCGAGCCGCTGCGCATCGTCACCGGCGGCATCCCGCGCATCCCGGGCGCGACCATCCTGGAGAAGCGCCGCTGGGTGCGCGAGGAGCTCGACCACGTGCGCCGCGCCCTCATCCTCGAGCCGCGCGGGCACGCCGACATGTACGGCGCCTACCTCACCGAACCCGTCACGGCCGCGGCGGACCTGGGCGTGATCTTCATGCACAACGAGGGCTACTCCGACATGTGCGGGCACGGCATCGTCGCGCTCGCCACCGTCGCGGTGGCGCAGGGACTCGTGACCCGCACGATCCCGGAGACGCGCATCGGCATCGACGCCCCCGCCGGCTTCATCGAGGCCTACGCGCAGTGGGACGGCCGCCGCGTGGGCGAGGTGCGCTTCCGCAACGTGCCGTCCTTCCTGCACACCGCCGACCTGACCGTCGCGACGCCGAGCTTCGGCGAGGTCACCGTCGACGTCGCCTTCGGCGGCGCGTTCTACGCCTACCTCGACGCGGCGCAGGTCGGCCTCGACGTCGCGCCGGAGCACCTGCGCGACCTCATCCGGGCCGGAGACGAGATCAAGCACGCCGTGATGGCGGCCGCCGAGGTCGTCCACCCGCTCGAGCCCGAGCTGCGCGGCATCTACGGCACCATCCTCGCGGGCCCGCCCGAGACGCCGCAGGGGACGCAGCGCAACGTCTGCGTCTTCGCCGACCGCGAGGTCGACCGCTCCCCGACCGGCACCGGCACCGCCGGGCGCGTCGCGCAGCTGGTCGCCCGCGGGCGGCTCGGCCTCGGCGAGGCGATCGTCAACGAGTCGATCGTCGGCTCGACGTTCCGCGGCCGCGCGCTGGAGCGCGCCCGCGTCGGCCCCTACGACGCGGTCGTCCCGGAGGTCGCCGGGCGGGCGGCCATCGTCGGCTTCGGCACCTGGGTGGTCGACCCGGACGACGCGCTGGGCGCGGGGTTCTTCCTGCGGTGAGCCGGGCCGCCGCAGCGGCCGCGCCAACCCGTGAGCGCCGCGCGTCAACCCCTTGACCCACGCCGCCCTGCAACGGGCGCACAGTGACCGCATGCGGGGGCGAACCCCGCCACTGGAGGTCACGATGAACGTCTCGATCGCACTGTTGGCCGGCATCCTCGGCACCCTCGCCATGACGATGCTCATGGTCATGGCGCCCCGCATGGGCATGCCGAAGATG
>JAHYJQ010000181.1 GCA_019429025.1 Trueperaceae bacterium
GTCGTGGAGCGCCCGGGCCATGCCGACGGCCTGCGAGCCCTGGCCGGGGAAGAGCGCCGCGAAGGGCGGGTCAGCGCCCACCGGCGCGGACGCGTCCGCACCGGTGGGCGCTGACACGGTAGCGGGCGTCACGCGGGCGGCACCGGGATCGGGATCGGCGACGCGGTGGGGGCGGTCCACGGACCCCAGGTGAGGACCGCCGACGCCCAGGTCAGGCCGGCGCCGAAGCTGACGAGCAGGAGGTGGTCGCCGGGGGCGATGCGGCCCTCGTCGAGCGCGTGCGCGAGCGCGAGCGGGATCGACGCGGTGGAGTTGTTGCCGTACTCGTCGACGGTGACGATGACGCGGTCGCTGGCGAGCCCGAGCCGCTCGCGCGCCGCCTCGATGATGCGCAGGTTGGCCTGGTGCGGCACGAACAGCGAGATGTCGTCCACATGGATCCCGGCCTTCTCGACGGCCTCGAGGGTCGCGGTGTTCATCACCCGGACCGCGAACTTGAAGACCTCGCGGCCGTTCATGTAGAGCTTGTCGGAGAGCCGCGTGCCGTCGGGCAGGCAGCGCCCGACCGAGCCGAGGTGCAGGTGGCCGGCGCCGCTGCCGTCCGCGCCGATGACCACCGAGCGCAGGCCGTACGCCTCGGGCACGGCCTCGACGACGACCGCGCCGGCGCCGTCGCCGAACAGCACGGCGGTGGAGCGGTCCTCCCAGTTCATCACCTTCGTCAGCGCCTCGGCGCCGATCGCCAGCACCCGCCTCGCCTGGCCCGACTGCACGTAGGCCTGCGCGACCGAGAGCGCGTAGAGCCAGCCCGGGCAGGCCGCGAGCAGGTCGAAGGCGGCGGCCTTGAGGCCGAACTTCGCCTGCACCAGCGCGGCGGTCGAGGGGAAGAGCGCGTCGGGCGTGTTGGTCGCGACCAGCACCAGGTCGACGCCGTCGAGCGCCGCCTCGCCGTGCCGGCGCACGAGGTCCTCGACCGCGCGGAAGGCGAGGTCGCTGGTGAACTCGTCGTCGGCCGCCACGTGGCGACGCTTGATCCCCGTCCGGGTGGTGATCCACTCGTCCGAGGTGTCCATGATCTTCTCGAGGTCGTGGTTGGTGACGACCTTCGGGGGTGCGTACGCCCCCAGGGCGGTCACGCCCGCGCGCGGCAGCGTCACGCGAGCGCCCCGCTCAGGCTTCGACGACTTGGCGGCCGGCGTACGAGCCGCACTCGGGGCACACCTGGTGCGGAGGCTTCATCGCCTTGCACGAGGGGCACTCGACCAGCGTCGGCGGCGTCAGCGCGTGGTGGCTGCGGCGGGCGTCGCGGCTGCTCTTCGAGGTCTTCTTCTTGGGTACGGGATGCTTGGCCATCGGGGGCTTCCTTTCGGCGCAGGGACGGGGATCAGTCCTGCAGGTCGAGGTCCTTGAGCGCCGCGAAGGGTGACGCCTTCTCGCTCCGGGCTTCGCTCGCGGCGGCGTGCTCGGGGTGTTCGTTGAGGTTCACGCCGTCGAGCGAGAGCCCCTTGCAGTCCTCGCGGCAGAGCGCCGTGAGGGGGACGTCGATGGCCAGCACCTGCAGCAGGAGCGGCGCGAAGTCGACGACCGGCTGGCCGAACACCAGCACGTCGTCGTCGCCCGCCGCCTCGGCGAGTTCGAGCTCGGCGTCGTCCGACGGCCGGTAGCTCATCGGGTAGAGGAGATCGGCGTGCACGGGCACCGGCACGTCGACCAGGCAGCGGCGGCACTCCATGACCACCTCGCCCTCGACCTCGCCCTCGACGAGGAAGTCGTCCTCGTCGCCGCCGGTGCGTCGCACCGTCAGCGACCAGGCCAGCGGCCGGGCCAGGCGCAGGCCGTCCGCGGCGAGCAGTTCGGCGGCCGGCTCCAGCAGTCCCTCGTCGACCACCTCGTCGTCCGACCCGGGGGCCTGACGCAGCAGCGCCGTGAGGTTCATGCTGGCGTCCCGCCGAGCGACCATCCCGTCAAAGTATAGGGGCGGCGGAGCCGATGTCAAGGAAGCCGGCGGACGCCGCGTCTCCCTTACCATGGGGGCCGACATGGTGATGATGGAGACCCGCGAAGCGAACGATCCCGCATCCGGAGACGGCGAGCCGGCGCCCCTGGTCCTGGCCGTCGACGACGACGAGGCGGTGTTGGCGCTGGTCGGGGGCGTGCTGGCGGCCTACCGCGTGGTGCCGTTCGAGCGCCCCGACGAGGCGCTCGCCGCGTTGCGCGGCGGCCTGCGGCCCGACCTCATCCTGAGCGACGTGCAGATGCCCGGGATGTCGGGGTTCGAGCTGCACGTCGAACTCCGGCGTTTGGCCCCGCTGCGTTCGGTCCCCTTCCTCTACCTCACCGCGCTCGATCGTCGCGGCGACGTGCGCCGCGGCATGGAGCTCGGCGCGGACGACTACCTGACGAAGCCGTTCCACCCCGACGAGCTGCGCGAGGCGGTGCGGGTGCGGCTGCAGCGCAGCCGCGCGCTGCGCTCCCCGCAGCCCGCGCCGGAGGGCCTGGTCCTGACGACGCTCGGCGGCCTGACGCTGGCGTACGGCGACCGCCGGCTCACCTGGGAGGCCAAGCGGGTGGTGCTGCTGCTGGCCTACCTGCTCGAGGAGGGCGAGGTGGTGCCGGCCGCGCGCGTGCGCGCCGAACTGCTCGAGCCGGGCGCGGGCCCGAACCACCTGCACGTGCTCGCCAGCCGGCTGCGCAAGACGCTGGGCGACCTCGGGACGGTCACGGTCGTCGACGAGGAGGTGCGACTGGCGCTGCGGACGCGGGTCGCCTGGGACGCGGCGACCTTCCGGCGGGTGGCGCAGCGGGCGCTGGACGCGGGCGACGCCGACGCGATCGAGTCCGCGCTGGCGCTCTACGCCGGGCCATCGCTCGACGGGTTCGACGGCCCCTGGGTCGATGGCCACCGCGGCGAGTTGGAGGCCCTGCAGTTGGCGCTGCTCGAGGCCGCCGTCGAGCGCGCGCCCGACGACGCCGCCAGGCGCCGGGCGGAGCAGCGGCTCGAGGCGTTGCTGTAGCCGCACGCCGCACGGCGCTGGCCGCCGGTCGCGCCGCACCGCGCGATGCTCGGGCCGCCGCCGCGGTCGGCTAGACTCCCCGTCATGGCCTTGCGCATCGCGACCTATCGGCCCCACCCGCGCCGTGCCCGCGGCGGCCGGCCCACCGTCGGGGCCCCGTGATCGACGGTTTCCTGTTCCAGCTCGTATTGGTGCTGCTCGCCGCCTGGGCGGGCGGCAACCTCATCTCGCGCCTCGGCTACCCGGCGGTGCTGGGGGAGATCGGCGTCGGCATCCTGCTGGGCCCGCCGCTGCTCGGCCTGCTGCGGCCGGTCGACGGGCTGCACGTGGTCGCGGAGCTGGGCGTCATCCTGATGATGCTCTACATCGGCCTCGAGATCGACCCGCGCGAGGTCGGGCGCGCGTCCAGGGTCGGCCTGCTCGCCGCCATCGGCGGCTTCGTGGTGCCGTTCGCGCTGGGGTACGGCGCGGTGATCCTCTTGGGGGGGAACGCGTGGGAGGCGACCTTCGTCGCCATGGCGACCGGCGTGACCTCGCTGGCCACCAAGTCGCGCATCCTGCTCGACCTGCGCGTGCTCGACACCCGCATCGCCCACGTGATGATGGCCGGCGCCCTGCTCGCCGACACGCTGTCGCTGGTCGTGTTCGCCGGGCTGTTCGGCGTGTGGACCGCCGGCTCGCTGGAGCTGGCGACCCTGGGTCCGGTCCTGGGCGGCATCGCACTCTTCGTCGCGGGCGCCTGGGTGGTGGGCGCGTACGGGCTGCCGCGGCTGTACCGCTGGCTCGAGGGTCGGGGCCTCACCGGGCGCACGTTCCACCTCACGCTGGCCCTGGTGATCGGGCTGAGCTTCGCGGAGGGCGCCGAGCTGGCCGGCCTGCACGGCATCCTCGGCTCGTTCGTGGCCGGCATGTTCCTGCGCGAGAGCTACCGCGCGCGGCGCCTCTCGCACCGCGTCACCGAGGCGATCGGCGACGTCTCCGTCGGCTTCCTCGCGCCGGTGTTCTTCGTGACCGCCGGCTACGCCGTCACCTTCTCCGTCTTCCGCGAGCAGCTGGGGCTGCTGCTGGTGATCGTCGCGGTCGCGACCGTCGGCAAGATCATCGGGACCGTGCTGTTCTACCTCCCCTCCGGCTACGGCTGGCGCGAGGGCCTGGTGGTCGGGTTCGGCATGAACGGCCGCGGCGCGGTCGAGATCATCATCGCGGGCATCGGCCTGGACCTCGGCATCATCGGGCCCGAGGTCTTCTCCATCCTGGTGTTCATGGCGATCTTCACGACCGCGTCCGTGCCGGTGCTGCTCAAGTGGGGCGTCGGCTGGCTCGAGCGGCGCGACGAGCTCGTGCGCGCCGACGACAGCAGCAAGCCCGTCCTGGTCGTGGGCGCGGGGGCCCTCGCGCGCCGCGTCGCGCGGCAGCTGTCCGTTGGCCGCTCCGTCCGGCTGCTCGACCTCAACGCCGCCAACGTCGCCGCCGCGCGCGCCGAGGGGCACGACATCGTCCAGGGCGACGCGCTCGACGGCGCCACGCTGCGCTCGGTGGGGGCGGAGGACTGCGGCACGGTGCTGGCCATCACCCCGAACCCCGCCGTGAACGCGCTGGTCGCGCAGCGCGCGCGGGAGGACTTCCTCGTGCCGACCGTGCGGGCGATGCTGAAGCCCGACAGCGACGGCGGGCTGTTCGACGTGCTGGCGGCCTGCGGCGCCGCGCCGCTGTGCGGCGCGCCGTTCGACTTCGTGCGCTGGGAGGGGGCGGCCCAGCGGTCCGGCCCGGAGCTCGTCGAGTTGACGCCCGCGGAGGCCCGCGAACGGCTGGGCGAGGTGGATCCGGACGGCGGGGCCCGCGACCTGCTGCCGCTGCTCGTGCGCCGCGGGAGCGTGGTCCGCCTCTTCGCCGAGGTGGGGAAACTGCAGGAGGTGGATCGTGTCCTGGCCATCCGAGATGCCTGAGTCCGTGCGCGGCACGCGAGCTCGCGGGACGGAGGGCGGTTTCGCCGTCGTTCCCTGCGTCGACGTCCAGGGCGGCTGCGCCGTGCGCCTCACCGAGGGCGACCCGACCCGCGAGACCGTCTACTATCCGGATCCCGTCGCCGCCGGCCGCCACTGGCTGGGCCTCGGCGCGCGCGAGCTGCACGTCGTCGATCTCGACGCGGCGCTCGGCGCCGGCGACAACCGCGGCGCGATCGAGGCGCTGGCCGCCCTGGCGGCCGAGCACGGCGCCCGCGTCGAGGTGGGCGGCGGCGTGCGCTCGCTCGAGGTCGCGGACGCCTGGCTGGCGCGCGTGCAGCGGGTGGTGCTCGGCACGGTCGCGGTCACCGACCCGGCGCTGGTGGCCAGCCTGGTGGCGCGCTACGGGCCCGAGCGGATCGTCGTCAGCGTCGACGCCCGCGACGGCCGGGTGGCGGTCCGCGGCTGGGTCGAGACCTCGGCGGTCGAGGCGACGGAGCTGGCACGCCGCATGGCCGCCCTCGGCGTCCGCGAGCTGATCTACACCGACGTCAGCCGCGACGGCACCCTGCAGGGCGTCGATCCGGAGCCCGTCGCGCGCGTGCGCGCGGCCTTCCCGCACCGGCTGATCGCCGGCGGCGGGGTGGCGACCGACGCCGACCTCGACCTCTACGAGCGCCTGGGGCTGGATGGCGCGATCGTCGGCCGGGCGCTGTACGAGGGGACGGTCCGCTATCCCCGAACTGCCTGAGGTCGAGACCGTCCGCCGCGAGCTGGCGCCGTGGCTGACGGGGCGCACGGTGCTGGCGGTCGAGCGCGTCGACGCGCCGGAGGGTCCCAAGACCGCCGGGCTGGAGCGGGCGGTCGGCCAGCGGATCGAGGCGGTGACGCGCCGCGGCAAGTTCCTGCTGCTCCCGCTGCGACCGCCGACGCCGGCCCTGGCCTCGTCGGCGGTTGGCGACGAGCTGGTGGTGCACCTCGGCATGACGGGGGTGCTGTCGCCGCGCCCACCCGCTGCGCACCTGCGGCTCGTCCTCCGGCTCGACGGCGGCGATCCCGACACGCTGTACGTGCAGGACGCGCGCCGCTTCGGTCGCGTGCTGGTCGTGCCGAGGGGCGACTACCGCGCGCTGCCGACGCTCGCCGCGATGGGCCCGGAGCCGCTCGGCGACGCGTTCACGGTCGCCGCCTTCGCGGCGGCGCTGGCGCGCTCGGCGCAGCCCGTCAAGGCGTTCCTGCTGTCGCAGCGGCCGGTGGCGGGGGTGGGGAACATCTACGCCGACGAGGCGCTGTGGCGCGCGCGCGTCCACCCGGCGTCGCCGGCCCGCGCGCTGTCGCGGCCGAAGGTCCGCGCCCTGCACGCGGCCATTCGTGAGGTGCTGGCGGCGGCGGTGGAACTCCAGGGCACCACGCTCTACGATTACCGGACCGTGAACGGCGAGGTCGGCGCCTACCTGGAGAAGCTCGACGCGTACGGCCACGACGGCGACCCCTGCCCGCGCTGCGGCACGCCGCTCGTGCGCAGCGTGGTGGGGCAGCGGGGGACGCACCACTGCCCGCGCTGTCAGCGGCGGGCGCGGGTGCGATCGGCCGCGGCGTCGGGCGGGCGGGCCGCGCGCGGACGGCGCGAGACCTCGGGGCCCGGGGGCCAGCGGTGAGCGGCGACTTGCTGCACGTGACGCCGATCCAGGTGCGCTTCGGCGACACCG
>JAHYJQ010000182.1 GCA_019429025.1 Trueperaceae bacterium
GTAGGCGTTGAGGCCGGCGTCGACGGCGCCGCCCGCCAGGCCGGCGACGAAGCCGCAGGCGAGGAGCAGCGGCCAGTTGGCGGTGAGCGCGAAGCCGAGCAGCGCGAGCGCCGCCGCCAGCGTCGACACGGCGAGGACGCTGCCGATCGGCAGCACCCGCAGGAGCCGCCCGCTGAGCGAGCTCGAGGTGAGGTAGCCGAGCGTCTGGAAGACCACGAGCGTGCCGAGCGCGTCGAGGGGAAGGTCGAACCCCAGGCGCATCGAGGGCCACGACACGCCGAGGAGCCCGTCGGGCAGGCCGAGGCTGATGAAGGCGAGGAAGGCGAGGAGCGCGAGGAGGGTGCTGCGGGGCATCGGGGGGGGCTCCTGCGCCGGGACGCGGGGGGGGGCGAGGGCTCGGTGTGCGGGGGAGGGTTGCGGCGCCATCGTGGGCGTCCGGGACGTGGCAGTGGACCCAGCAGGGTCATTCGACCGCGGTGGGGCGGGGTCGCGCAAGCCGGCGGCGGGCGCCTTGGGTCCTACCGGCTTCTGCCCACGCGTGTTGGCGCGCACTCTTGGGGAACCGGTACGCTGCCCTTGGGAGGTGCCACGATGGTAGCGAACCTCGAAGACCGTCTGGATGCGATTCGCGCTGCGTGTGAGCGCTTCCATGTGGTGCGCCTCGATGTCTTCGGCTCGGCGATCCGAGACGACTTCGAACCTGGGCGGAGTGACTTCGATCTGCTGGTCGACTTCGGCGCCATTTCGCCCTACGAGAAGCCTGATGCGTATTTTGGTCTGCTGGAGGAACTGCGGACGATTCTCGACGCAGACGTCGACTTGGTGATGGTGGGTGCGCTCAAGAACCGCTACATCCGCGACGACGTCAACCGCAGCAAGCAGGTGCTGTATGCGGCGTGATGCACGCGCGTACCTCGCCGACATCCTCGAATCGTGTGACGCGATCGATGCCGCTGTCGCGGGCATGTCACTTGAGGGCTACCTGGCCAACCGGCTCGTCAGATCGTCGGTCGAACGGGAGTTCACCATCATCGGTGAAGCCGTGCTCGCCCTCTCACGCAAGTCGCCTGCGACGTTCGATGCCATCACGGGTGCGCGTCGCATCGTCGACTTCCGCAACCGCCTCACGCATGAGTACCCGATGGTCGACGATGAGCTGGTCTGGGCGTTGGCGAAGCGGGACATGCTGGTTCTCCGCCGCGAATGCGCGGCTTTGATTGTGGGACTCGAGGCTGACGAGTCGGTGGGCTGACGAACGTCCGGCTGGCATGCCGGTTGAGCTCAGTGCGCGAATGGGGCGGCGTCCGGCGCGACCTTCTCGGACAGGATTGACGCGGCCGCTGCGCAGCGATCGGCGGGACTCGGCGGACCCGATGCGTGGGAGGCCGACGTGCTCGAGGTACAGTACGATGACCCTATGAAGACCATCACGATCAATGTATCCGAGCCGGTGTACGCGGAGTACCGCCGTGCCGCGAGGGTCATGGGCCGTCCCACGTCGGAGTTGATCCGTGAGGCGATGGAGGCCTACCGGCGCTCGCACCTAACGCCCAAAGCGGACCTCCTCCAGTTCCAGCCCGTGAGCCTGGGGCACGTCCTGCGGCCCCTGTCGGCGGACGACGACCTCCTGGACGAGATGCTGGACGAGCGATGACGGTCGGCGTCGACACCGGCGTCCTGGTGGCCGTCACCGTGCGCGAGCACCCCGCTCATGCCGCCGCCTGGCGCTGGTTCGCGGACGAGGTCCGCGGGCGCGACGGCGCGATGGCGCTCGCGCCGCAGGTCCTTGCGGAGTACGCGCACGTGGTGACGGATCCGCGTCGCTTCGAGCGTCCGTTGTCGATGGCGGACGCGCTGGCCGTGGCGTCGCGCTGGTGGCACGCGCGCGAGTGCCGGCAGGTGATCGCCGACGGAGACTCGGTGGCGATCTTCCTGGACTGGATGGCCGAGCATCGTCTGGGACGGAAGCGCCTGCTCGACCCGCTGCTGGCCGCGAGCTACCGCGCCGCGGGCGTGTCGCGCCTGGTCACGACAGATGGGCGCGACTTCGAGGTGTTCGGCGGCTTCTAGGTGGTGCGGATCGGGGGGTGAGGCGCGACGTCGAACTCACGGTGGCGCGGTGGCGGTCGGGACCACGCCCCGTCAACCGTCCCGCCACGACGTGACTGTCAGGCCCGGCACCCGCGCGAAGGCCGCACGGTCGTCGCTGACCAGGCCCAGTCCGTGGGCGATGGCGGTCGCAGCGATCACCAGGTCGTTGGCGCCGATCGTGGCGCCCGACGTGCGGAGGTCGGCGCGAAGGCGGGCGTAGGCGTCGATGCAGGTGTCGTCGAATGGCAGCGACGCGAACGGCGCACAGAACGTGTCGACGAGGTCGCCGGCGCGGATCGGGTCGGAGGCGAGCCGCGCGCCGTAGGCGAGTTCCGCCTTGACCATCGAACACAGGAACAGCCCTGCGGGCCCGTGCGCGGCGAGGCGCGCGACCACGTCCGAGCGGCCACGGAGCACGTCGATGCAGACGTTGGCGTCGAGCAGGAGCATCTACAGGGGGCGCCGCTCGTCCGGGGGCAGGTCGTCGAACGTCGGCCACGGTTCCGTCCAGGCGCCGGCCACGCGCTCCAACCAGCCCTCGGGCCACGCGCGGCGGGCGTCGCGGGTGACGATCTCGGCGAGCAGCCTGGAGAGGCTCGTGCCGCGCTCGCGCGCGCGCTCGCGCAGTGCGGTGGCGACGTCGTCGGACACGTACAGGTGCAGTTGTGGCAAGGCGTGGCCTCCTGGGTCCACATATAGCACATAGTCGGATGCTGGCGCCGTGCCGGATGACGACGTCTCGCCGCTCCGCCGGTCGCGGGCCTCGCCGTGGGCATCGACGGCGCGGCGCGGCTCCCGAGACGCACGGGACCGTTCTGCTGCGTTGCCAGCGATCTCTGGGCTCGAGCTGGCCAAGCGCGATGCGGAGGTCGACGCGTCGCGTAGCCTGCCGTTCCTGGCCCGGCACGCCATACCGGTGCGATGCCGCGTGAGTCGCTATGCGTAGTGCGCGGTGTGTGACGAGATGTGATACGATGCTGATGATGAAGGTCCCCGTAAGCGCTCGCCTGGACGCGGCGTCGGTCGCGTTCCTGGACGGCATCCGCGAGAGCCGCGGTCTCGCCTCCCGCAGCGAGGCGCTCGAACTCGCGATCCGGGCGCTGCGCGACGCCACGTTGGAGGCCGACTACGCGGCCGCGATGGCCGAGTGGTCGGCGGCGGACGCGGCGGCGTGGGACGAACTGGTGGCCGACGGGCTCGAGACCGATGCGCCGCGGTGACGTCGTCTGGGTCGATCTCGGCCGGCCCGGTGGGCGGGAACCCAGCCGGCGGCGGCCGGTCGTGATCGTCAGCCACGATGCGCTGAACCGCGTGGCCGCGGGTCTGGGGCGTGGTGTGGTCACGGTCGTCCCCATCACGACAAACGTCGAGCGCGTGTACCCGTTCCAGGTGTTCCTCGCCGCCGACGAGACCGGCCTGCCAGTCGACGGCAAGGCGCAAGCCGAGCAGGTCCACGCGGTCGACGTCGAGCGGCTGCGTTCGGGCCCGATCGGTGCGTTGCCCGCCGAGCGCCTGCGTCAGCTCGACGAGGCGCTGCGGCTGCACCTGGCCCTGTAGGTCCGCCAGAGCGCGGTGCCCTACCTACACGACGTCGCGGGGTCCGTCAGGTCGAGGCGCGTGAACTCGTCGGCCAGGTCGGCCACGGTGACCGGGTGCACGGTGGGCGACGCCTGGGCGTCGGCGTCGAGGATGCGGTCCTCCTCGGCGTACGCCGCTGCCGCGTCCGCATGCACGACCCCGGCGTCGATGAGCGCGCGCAGGTAGTGCTCGGCGACGGCCTGCAGGCCGTACGCGTGGATCGCGTCGGCCACGGCGTCGAGATCGACGTCCCGCACGAGCGAGGCGAGCACGTCGGCGAACGGCATGCTGCCGAAGCGATCGACGACGTAGCCGGTCGGGTCGTCCTCGGCCGGCCGCGGCGTCGCGTCCGACGTCGGGTGGGTGTCCACGGGAATGAGTGTATCCGGTGGTCGCGCGCGGGACGGGAATGCGGGAGGCAGGTGGCCCAGCCCCGCTCGGCAACGACCAAGGCGCCTGCTCCTCGTGTGGGCGTGGGGAGGCACGATGAGGTCAGCGCCTCGAGGTCACCCGAGCGATCGGCCTCGACTGCGCGGCCATCTGACAGCTCGAAACGGTGACATCGATTGACTTCAGATGACATCTCACCTACCTTAGGGGATAGGAGGTCCTCGTGACCCAGATCACCGCTCGCTTGCCGGACGAACTCGTGGTCGCGCTGGACGGTGCCGCGTCGCAGCTGCGTCGCACGCGTGCCGACGTGGTGCGGCAGGCCATCGAGTACTACCTGGACGACTTCGAGGACGTGGCTGCGGCCATCCAGGCGCTGCAGGATCCGGCCGATCCAGTGCTCGAATGGGACAGCGTCCGTCGTGACCTACTCGGTCAGGATTAAGGCGAGCGCGGCCAAGCAGCTCGCGCGGCTCGACGTTGGAACCCGCCGTATCCTCGTCGAACAGATCGATCGACTGGCGGCGGATCCACACGTTGGCACCGTCCTCAAGGGGGAACTCGACGGCTTGAGGCGACTGCGGGTGGGCGTTTACCGCATCGTGTTCGAGGTGAGGAACCGTGAGCTCCTCGTGTTGGTCGTACGTGTGGGCCATCGGAGTAGCGTCTACCGGCCCTGACGACGTCGGGCATGGGTCAGGTTGGGATCTGGGCCCGTGGCGGGTGCCCACCCGCTCTGGCGCGGGGTCGGCCGTCGGTCGCGGGGGGTGGGACGCTGAGGCGGACGCCGAAGTGCACGGGGCCGTCGTGGGTGATCGGGAACTGGTCGAAGCGGGCGGTTGAGGGACTCGGTGCACGCCGTGGACGCCCCGTGGCGGTAGGGCCGTCGCGCGGACGGCGCCTCACCTGGGCGCCGCTATTCAGAGATCACGGCTGAAGTCTTCATAGCGCGGGGCGTCGTTCAATGTTTCTTGATCTGAACGGCAATGGCGTGAGGCGCGGCATGCCGGGGTCGCGCACGGGTCGGGCTCGCACGCCCGGGTCCTCGCCGCTGGTACCCCATCGGTTGCCGGCCCCGCCTGGGCGCCAGCCGGTACGGACGACCGGTACGACCCTCGGCCTACGTACCCTGCCGTCATGGAGAATGCGTGCGACCCCGGTGGCGCGATTCCGACAGCTTGCCGTACATCCATACGTGTCGTAGGGTGAACCATATGAAGACCACGCTGGTCATCGACGACACCGTCGTCCGGCGCCTGCGCCAGGAGGCCGCGAGGCGTGGCGTCACGATGTCCGAGCTCGTCGAGGCGGGGCTTCGCCGGGTGCTGGACGAGCCGACGGCGGCGCAGGAGCCCCTTCCCCCGCTGCCACGCTGGGACGGCGGCGGCGCCCGCGTCGACGTCGCCGACCGCGACGCGCTACTCGCGCTCCTCGATCGGGACTGAACGGCGTGTTCGTCGTCGACACCAACGTCTTGCTGTATGCCGCGGACGAGAGCAGCGAGTTCCACGCGCCGTGCCGGAGCTTCTTGGAAGGGCTGCGGTCCGGTCCCATCCCGTGGTTCCTCACCTGGGGCATCGCCTACGAGTTCCTGCGCGTCGCCACCGACCCGCGCGTCTACCCGCGCCCGTGGTCGGCGCCCAAGGCGCATGCGTTCCTGGACGCCCTGCTGAGCTCGCCGAGCGCGCGCCTGCTGACCCCCACGGCGCGCCATGCGGAGGTCCTTGCCGCATCGCTCGCCGACGTCCCCGAGGCACGCGGCAACCTCCTGCACGACCTCCACACCGCCGTCCTCATGCGCGAGCACGGGGTCGGCCGCATCGTCACGCGCGACCGCGACTTCCACCGCTTCGCCTTCCTCGACGTCGTCGATCCGCTGCGGGTGGGGCGCTTCGGCTGAGTGTCGATTCCCGAGCCTGGGTTCGGCGTACCGGTCTGAGAGGGTGTGAACCAATTATGCGATCTGCGGGATCTCTGTGGTGATGCGGCGCAGGAGCCGGCGGGCTTCGGCCAGCCAGATCCAGCCTTCGGAGACGGCGAGGTTGCGGTCGTGGTCCTTGTTGAGGCGTCGGGGACGATCGTTCCAGGCGTTGGTGCGCTCGATGATCCAGCGCTTGGGTAGGACCACGAAGCCGCGGGCGGGCGGTTCGAAGAGCGCCGGCTGCCGAGTGTCGATCCAGGTGCCGACGTTGCGGTTGCCCGGGTGCCGCACCACCTCGATGGTCACATCGTGCTTCAGGGCGATCTCCCGCGCGCGCTGCCCGGCGTAACCGCCGTCGACGTACACCACCTCGATGCCGGGCACCTTGGCCTTGACCGAGTCCACCATGCCCATCGCGGCGTCACGATCCTGCACGGCGGCGCTGGTGATCGCCACCACCAGCAGCAACCCCAGCGTGTCGGTGACGAGATGCCGCTTGCGGCCCTTGACCTTCTTGCCCGCGTCGTACCCCTTCGGGCCGCCCTGCGCGGTGGTCTTCACCGACTGCGAGTCCAAGATCGCCGCGCTCGGATCGGGGTTGCGGCGCTCGTGGGAGCGCCACAGGGCGCGCAGCTCGTCGTACAACAGCTCGAAGTAGCCCTTCGCCAGCCAGCGGCG
>JAHYJQ010000183.1 GCA_019429025.1 Trueperaceae bacterium
GCGCGCCGGGACCGGCGCCACGGCCGGCGACGCCGCGCCAGAGCCCAACACGCAGCCCCGCCTCGCCTGCACCATCGCCGACGACCCCGACGGCTGGACGTTGCGCGCCGAGGGTCTCGAGGTCCGGCTCGACGCCGTGACCCTCGCGCTCACGGCCACCCGGCCGGGCCACCCCGCGGCCACCGTCCGCACCACCGTCGCCGCGAACTGGACCGAGGCGGCCGACGGGCGCGTCCTGCGCCACCGCCTCGACGTGCTGCCCGAGCGCGACGAGCCCCTGTACGGCCTCGGCGAGCGCTTCGCCGGGCCCGGCCTGCGCGGCCACGCGTGGGACGTCCGCGTGTACGAGGAGTACAAGGAGCAGGGCCGCCGCACCTATCTTCCCGTTCCCTTCTTCCTGTCCCCCCGCGGCTGGGGCGCGTGGGTCGAGACCGACGCCCCCGCGCGCGTCGACGCCCGCGGCGCCGCGGTGGCGCTCGACGTCGAGGCGGCGCCGTGCGCCGGCGACGCGCTCGTCGTCCACCTGATCGTCGCGGACGCGCCGTACGACGTCACCGCCGCCTTCGTCGCCCTCACCGGCGCCATCGCCCTGCCGCCGCGCTGGGCCTACGGGCCCTGGATGAGCGCCAACACCTGGAACGACCAGGCGACCGCCATGGCGGCCGTGCGGCGCACCCTCGCCGAGGGCGTGCCGGCCACCGTGCTGGTGCTCGAGGCGTGGAGCGACGAGGCGACCTTCTACGCCTTCAACGACGCCGAGTACGACGCCGTCCCCGGCGGCGACCGGCTCGCACTGAGCGACATGCGCTTCGGCGGGCGCTGGCCCGACCCCAAGGGGATGGTCGACGAGTGCCACGCCGACGGCGTCCGGGTGGTGCTGTGGCAGATCCCGGTGCTGCGGACGCTGCCCGCGCCCCACGCCCAGCACGACGCCGACGTCGCCCACGCCACCCGGCACGGCTACGTCATCCACCACGGCGACGGCGCTCCCTACCGCAACGCCGGCTGGTGGTTCACCGACGCCCTGGTCTTCGACCCCACCAACCCCGACGCCCGCGCCTGGTGGTTCGACAAGCGCCGCTACCTGTTCGACGACCTCGGCATCGACGGCATGAAGACCGACGGCGGCGAGCACCTGTGGGGCCGCGACCTGTTCGCCTGGAACGGCCAGCGCGGCGGCGAGCTGGTCAACCGCTACGCCCAGGCCTACGTCGACGCCTACCATGACTTCGTGACCGAGGCGACCGGCGGCGACGGGCTCACCTTCTCGCGCGCCGGCTACGTGGGCGCGCAGCGCACGCCGGCGCACTGGGCCGGCGACGAGAACAGCACCTGGAGCGCCTTCCGCGCCAGCATCCAGGCCGGCCTCTCCGCCGGGATGTCCGGCCTGTCGATCTGGGGCTGGGACATCGCGGGCTTCAGCGGCGAGATCCCCACCGTGGAGCTCTACCTCCGCTCCACCCAGATGGCCTGCTTCTGCCCGATCATGCAGTACCACTCGGAGCTGCACCAGGCGAGCGAGTGCCGCGACCGCACGCCCTGGAACGTCGCCGACCGGCACGGCGACCCGCGCGCGCTCACGATCTACCGCGCCTACGCGCGGCTGCGGATGCGGCTGCTCGACCACATCGCCGACGAGGCCGAGGCGCTCGCGGCCGTCGGCCAGCCGCTCATGCGCATGCCCGCGCTGGTGTGGCCCGAGGCGCACGACGCGCTGCTCGAGGACCCCGAGAGCTACCTGTTCGGCCGCGACCTGCTGGTCTGCCCGGTGCTCGAGAAGGGCGCCGAGACGCGGACCGTGCGGCTGCCGCCCGGCGACTGGGTCGACCTCTGGTCGGGCGCCGCGTTCACCGGCGACCGCTGGCTGGTGGCGCCCGCGCCGCTGGAGCGCATCCCGGTCTTCGTGCGGTCGGGCGCCCCGCGGCTCGACGACCTGCTCGCCGCCGCCCGGGGCTTCGAGGCGACCTGATGTACGAGCGCGGCGTCCGCCGATGGCTGGTCCTCGCCCTGTTCCTGGGGCCGAGCCTGGTCGGCGTCGTGCTCTTCGTGGCGGGCCCGATCGTGGCGTCGCTGGCGCTGGCGTTCTCGTCGTGGGACCTGCTGACGCCCCCCGCCTTCGTGGGCCTGCGCAACTTCGAGCGGCTGTCGCGCGACCTCGAGTTCTGGGCCGCGCTGCGCCACACGGTGACGTTCCTCGCCGGCTACGTGCCGCTGGTGCTGGTCGCCGGCCTCGCCGTCGCCGTCGCGCTGAACGGTCGCGTGCCCGCGCGCGGCGTCTTCCGCGCGATCTACTTCCTCCCCGTCGTCACCTCCTGGGTGGCGGTGGCGCTCGTGTGGAAGTGGCTGCTCAACCCGCAGTTCGGCCTCGTCAACGCCTGGCTGGCGCAGGTGGGCATCCAGGGCCCCGCCTGGCTCTTCGACCCCGACTGGGCCATGGCGTCGGTCATCCTCACCAGCATCTGGAAGGACACCGGCTACGTCATGGTCATCCTGCTCGCCGGCCTTCAGGGGATCCCGCGCGTCTACTACGAGGCGGCGGACATCGACGGCGCGAGCCGCGCCCAGCAGCTGCGGCACGTCACCGTGCCGCTGCTCGCCCCGGCGATCTTCTTCGCGCTGACGATCAGCCTGATCAACTCGTTCCAGGTGTTCGACCAGGTGTACGTCATGACGGGCGGCGGGCCCGCCGGCGCCACCACGGTGCTGGTGGAGCGCATCGTCAAGCAGGCCTTCTCGTTCAGCCGCATGGGGTACGCGTCGGCCATGTCGTGGGTGCTGTTCGTGCTGATCTTCGCGACCACCTTCGTCCTCTCGCGCCTGCAGCGCCGGTGGACGTGATGCGCCGCCTGTGGCCGCTCCTCACCACGCTCGCGATCGTCGCGGGCGCCTTCGTCATGCTCGTCCCCTTCGCCTGGATGCTGTCGACCAGCCTCAAGCCGAGCACGGCGCTGCTGGTCCTGCCGCCGCGCTTCGTCCCCGAGGAGCCGACCGTCGAGGCGTACCGCAGCGTCGCGGCGTCGTTCCCGCTGCTGCGGGTGTTCTTCAACTCCGCCGTCGTGGCGCTCGCCACCACCGCCGGGCAGCTCGTCGTGGCGTCCCTCTCGGGCTACGCCTTCGCCCGCTTCACCTTCCGCGGCCGCGACACGCTCTTCTACGGCTACCTCGCCACGCTGATGGTGCCGTTCGCGGTCACGATCACGCCGCTCTTCATCATCGTCCGCACGTTCGGTTGGACGAACGGCTACCTCGGCCTGATCGTGCCCGCCATGTTCACGGCGTTCGGGACGTTCCTCATGCGGCAGTTCTTCCTCACGGTCCCGCGCGAGCTCGAGGAGGCCGCCACGCTCGACGGCGCCGGCACGCTGGCGACCTTCGTGCGGGTGATCCTGCCGATCTCGGGCCCCGCCTTCGCCACCCTCGGCATCTTCGCCTTCATGGCGTCGTGGAACAACTTCCTGTGGCCGCTGCTCATCGTCAGCGACCGGCAGTTCATGACGCTGCCGCTCGCGCTCGCCACCCTCCAGGGCATCTACCCCGGCCAGACGCAGTGGAACCTGGTCATGGCCGGCACCGTCGTCAGCGTCGTCCCGATGATCGTCGTCTTCCTCCTCGCCCAGCGCTGGGTGATCGAGGGCGTCACCACCTCCGGCCTCAAGGGCTAGAGCGGAGCGCGATGCGCCACACCGTCCACGCCGACGTCCGCCTCCTGCTCGACCACCAGGCGCCCGGCGGCGCCTACGTCGCCAGCCCGTCGTTCTCGCAGTACCCGTTCGGCTGGTTGCGCGACGGCGCCTTCATCGCGCACGCCCTGCAGCGCGCGGGCGAGCGCGCCTCCGCCGAGGCGTTCCACGGCTGGGTCGCGCGCGCCGTCGGCCGCCGCGAGGACGACGTCCGCCGCCTGATCGCCGATCGCGCCGCCGGTCGCGCCGTCGACCACCGCCGCATGTTGCCCGCGCGCTACCTGCTCGACGGGCGTAGCGAGGAGGGCGACTGGCCCGACTTCCAGCTCGACGGCTACGGGCAGTGGCTGTGGAGCCTCGCCGAGCACGCCCGCGGCGGCCCGCTGCCCGCCGGCGTGCGCGACGCCGCGGTCCTGGTGGCCGACTACCTCGCCGCCTTCTGGGACGAGCCCTGCTACGACGCCTGGGAGGAGGGCCGCACGCAGCACCACACCAGCACGTTGGCCTCCGCGGCCGCGGGCCTGCGGGCGGCCGGCGGGCTCCTGGGCGGCGGCTACGCGGCGGAGGGCGAGCGGGCGTGGGCGTTCGTGCTGGGGCGCTGCGTCGAGGACGGGCACTTCGTCAAGGCGGCGCGCAACCCGGCGGTCGACGCCTCCCTCGTCTGGCTGGCGACGCCGTTCGACCTGGTGGGCGACGACGACCCCGTCTTCGCGCGCACGCTGGCGGCGATCGAGCGCGACCTGTGGCGGCCCGACGGCCTGCTCCGCTACCGCGCCGACACCTTCTACGGCGGGGGCGCCTGGGTGCTGCTGACCGCCGGCCTAGCGTGGCATCACGCCCGCGCCGGACGTCGCGAGCGGGCCTGCGAGCTGCTGGCGGTCGTGGAGCGCCACCGCGGCGCCGACGGTGGGCTCCCCGAGCAGGTGCCCACCGAGGGCACCGACCCGTGGTTCCTCGACTACTGGACGCGCCGCTGGGGCCCGTCCGCGTCGCCGCTGCTGTGGTCGCACGCGATGGTGGTGTTGGCGGGGCTCGAGGCGGGGTGACGGGGTCGTAGGCGCCTGGCGGTAGCGGGGTCGGGATGGCGCTGACGACTGGGCGCAGTCGGTCAGGGGGGCGGGTCGGTCACGATGCCCCTTGCCTGCAGCGTTGCCGTGACGTCCGACAGCGTGAGGAACGGCCGTGGCGAGCCCGAACGATTTGGGAACGGTGCGGGTCCTATCGTCGAAGGTGGAGGGTTGCCGGCGTGGGTGCGCACCGGTCGGTGCGGCCTGCTCGTGTCGTCGCGGAAGGGATGGGGATATGAGACGGTTCATGGTTCGCTTCCTGCTCGCCGCCGGGGTGATGTCGGTGTGCGCGCAGGCGCTGGCTGAGGCGCCGGCGCAGTTCGAGGTGGTGGAGCAGTTCGCAGCGCGTTTGTCGGCGGGGAACCTCTTGCGGTTGCGCGGCGTGCTGTCCACCGACGTGGTCCTCGTGGAGCACGAGGCGTTCGTCAGCGTGATGGCGGGACAGCAGGTCGATGCCCGGTTGCGAGCGTGGATCGCCGAGGGCGCGCGGCTCGAGGTGTCGTTCGAGTTCGCGTCAGCGGATGGCGCGATGATCGTGACACAGGAGGAGATGTGGCTCGAAGGCATGCCGGAGCAACTGCTGCCGCTGCGGTCGACGGGCGTGTACGTGGTGGATGGTGGGCGCGTTCGAAGCGTCACGCGCCTCCTGGAGGGCGGTCAGCGCGACGCCCTCATGCGGGATGCGATCGTCGGTGATTGGCATACGGGCGGGTACGTGTTCAGCTACCACGCCGACGGCGCCTACGCCATCGCGCAATGGGGGCGTCCGTGGGACGGCGGTAAGTTCACCATCGAGGGTGGCGTGGTCCGGATCGTGTCCGACGAGCGGAGCGAGTTCTGCGAAGCGGGCGAGGTGGGCCTGTGGAGTCTGTCCTTCGCGGGACCTGATCGGCACACGATCGTCAGGATCGAGGACGTGTGCGCGGCTCGTGAGGGCCCCACGATCGTTCTGAGGCGAATGGAATGAGCGGGTGAGTGGGCGACGCGTCACGGCCCACGGTCGAGGAGGGACCCCGAGATCGAGCCCGTGCGCACCTTCGATGCGCTCGCGATGGCCCAGGCCGGTATCCTACGTCGCACGCTCACCGGCATTGGCGACGCCGATCGCGGCGACGGGGGAGATCGTCCTGCCGGCGGGGCTGGAGCTCGCTGGCGGATAGCGGCGCGAGCGAGGCGCCTCGCGGCCGGCGCCGAGACGCGGTTGGCGTCCCGACGGCCGTGGCCGACGGCCGCGATCGGTGTCTCTAGGGCACCGCACGTACCGGTCGTCGAGTGCGCGATGACGGTCGTACGACGGCGGCGAACCGTGGCTCCAGGACGCGACTGCTAGAATGCATGACGTGACGACACCAGCATGCGCGTCGAGCTCGGGTGAGCGGTTTCGCACTACCGTGACGCGATCATGACCGGTCCCGGCCTGGGCAAGCCGCCGCCGCGGCCGTTCGCGCGGGTGCCGACCGGCGTCGCGGGCCTCGACGAGATCCTCCTGGGTGGCCTGCCCGAGCACGGCGTGTACCTGATCAAGGGTGGGACCGGTACCGGCAAGACCACCCTGGGGTTGCAGTTCCTGCTCGAGGGCGTCGCGCGTGGTGTCACCTGCTTGTTCGTGAGCCTGTCGCAGTCGACGCGCATGCTCGAGCGCATCGCGGCTTCGCACGGCTGGTCGCTCGATGGCGTGCACGTGCACGCCATCACGCCGCACGAGATCCTCCGGCAGCAGAGTACGCGGCAGGACGTGCTCGTCACCGACGAGATCGAGTTGGTCGACATCGCTGAGCGCATCCGTGGCGTCGTCGAATCGGTGCGGCCGCAACGGATGGTGTTCGATTCGCTCAGCTTCATCGAGATCCTGG
>JAHYJQ010000184.1 GCA_019429025.1 Trueperaceae bacterium
GGTCTTCACCAAGCAGGGGATGGA
The DNA here is from genome assembly GCA_019429025.1 of Trueperaceae bacterium. Classification (GTDB taxonomy): domain Bacteria; phylum Deinococcota; class Deinococci; order Deinococcales; family Trueperaceae; genus JAABTL01. The sequence goes on from JAHYJQ010000184.1 coordinate 25, forward strand.
CATCCGCACCGGCGTCCGGGTGACCGGTGCCGTCGTGAAGGGCGAGAAGGTCACGCTCTCCGTCGAGGGGGCCGACGACGTCGTCGCCGATCGGGTGCTGGTCGCCACCGGCCGCAAGCCGAACGGCGAGGGGCTGGGCCTCGAGGAGGCCGGCGTGCAGGTGGACGGGCAGGGGCGGGTGGTGGTCGACGAGCGCTTCGCGACCAGCGTCGCGGGCGTGTACGCGATCGGCGACCTCATCCACGGCCCCATGCTGGCGCACAAGGCCGAGGAGGACGGCGTCGCCCTGGCCGAGCTGCTCGCCACCGGCCACGGGCACGTCGACTACGGCCTGGTGCCGAGCGTGGTCTACACCGACCCCGAGATCGCGTCGGTCGGGCGCACGGAGGAGGAGCTCGCCGCCCAGGGCGTCCCCGTGCGCAAGGGCGTGTTCCCGTTCGCGGCCAACGGCCGCGCGCGGGCGATGGCGCGCACCGAGGGCAAGGTCAAGATCCTCGCCCACCGCGACACCGACCGCGTGCTGGGCGTCCACGTCGTCGGCCCGCGTGCCGGCGACCTCATCGCCGAGGCGGTCGCCGCGATGGCCTTCCACGCCTCCAGCGAGGACGTCGCGCGCGTGGTGCACGCGCACCCGACGCTCGCCGAGGTCGTCAAGGAGGCGGCGCTGGCGGTCGACGGGCGGGCGCTGCACATGTGATGGCCCGACAGGTCTGGCGGGCGAATGGTGTGCCCCGTCACGATGCGTTCTGGGCGTCCAGGACGGCGGTCCCGGCATGGTAGGTTGCGCCCGATGAGCACCACCACCGCCGCCGCCACCGTCGCCGAGGTCCGCGTGCGCGACCCCGAGCTCCGCCCCGTCGCCGACAAGGTCCTGGAGGGCCGGCGGCTGACGTTCGACGAGGGCATGGTGCTCTACCGCACCCGCGACCTGCCCGCCGTGCTGCGGTTGGCGGACGTGGTGCGCGAGCGTCGGGTGGGCGACAAGGCCTACTTCGTGCACTCGCTGCGGCTGTCGCAGACCAACGTCTGCTACGTCGGCTGCACCTTCTGCGGCTTCGCCAAGCACTTCGGCGAGGACGGCGTGTGGGACTACGACCTCGAGGACGTGTGGGCCTACGTCGACCGCTACTACCACCCCGACCTCACCGAGGTGCACATCGCCTCGGGCCACCACCCCAAGCGCTCGTGGGACTACTACCTCGACCTGGTGCGCGGTCTCACGGAGCGTTACCCCGGCGTCCAGGTGAAGGCCTGGACCGCGGCCGAGATCCACCACTTCAGCAAGATCACGCGGCCGCGGCTGAGTTACCGCGAGGTGCTCACGCAGCTCAAGGAGGCCGGCCTGGTGGCGATGCCCGGCGGGGGCGCCGAGATCTTCGCCGAGGGCGTGCGGCGTCGCATCGCGCGCGCCAAGGTGACCGCCGAGGGGTGGCTCGAGGTCCATCGCACCGCCCACGAGCTCGGCATCCCGACCAACGCGACCATGCTCTACGGCCACGTGGAGACGCTCGAGGACCGGCTGGACCACATGGACCGGTTGCGGCGGCTGCAGGACGACACCGGCGGCTTCTTCAGCTTCATCCCGCTCGCCTACCAGCCGGAGCACAACGCGCTCTCCGCCGAGCTGGAGGCCGAGGGCCGGCGGGCGCGCACCACCGGCGTCGACGACCTGCGCAACCTGGCGGTCGCGCGCGTGTACCTCGACAACTTCCCGCACATCAAGGGCTACTGGATCATGATCACGCCCGAGCACACCCAGGTGGCGCTGTCGGCGGGCGTGTCCGACGTCGACGGCACGATCAAGGACGAGCGCATCGCGCACGCCTCCGGCGCCGAGACCGAGATGGGCATGACCGAGGACGAGCTCGTCAAGCTGATCCGCGACGCCGGTCGCGTGCCGGTGCGCCGCGACGCGCTCTACCGCGAGCTGAAGGTGTTCGCGTGAGCGCGACGGAGGCTGACCAGGACGAGCGTGATACCGCTAGAACGCCGTCAGCCTGCCATGACGTCGTCCCCGGCGAGCGCCTCGGCATCGTCGCCTACACCAACGTGGCGCCCCTGCACTGGGGCCTCGAGCCATGGCCCGGCGCCTGTTTCCACCGCGGCGTCCCCACCGACCTCAACGCCCGCCTGCTCGCCGGCGACCTCGACCTGACGCTCGTCTCCAGCGCGGAGTTCGTGCGCCACCGCGACCGGCTCGTGGCGCTGCCCGACTTCTCCATCGCCACCCTCGGCCCGGTGCACAGCGTCACGCTGTTCCACCACGCCCCGTGGGCGGAGCTCGCCGGCGGGCGCATCGCCGTCACCGCGGAGTCGGCGACCAGCGTCGCCCTCCTGCGGGTGCTCCTCGACGCGGACGGCATCGACGCGACGTTCGTCACGGCGGCGTCCGACCTGGAGGCGATGCTCGCTGGCCACGACGCCGCGCTGCTCATCGGCGACGCGGCGCTCGAGGAGGCCGTCGCCGGGCGCGAGATCGGGGGGCGCGTCCCGCACGCGACCGACCTCGGCGAGGCCTGGTACCGGCTGACCCGCCTGCCGTTCACCTTCGCCGTGTGGGCCGCCGACCGCGAGCGGCCGCCGTCGCCGCGCCTGGTCGATGAGCTGCGGGCCGCCCGCACCCGCGGGCTCGGGCACCTCGCCGACGTCGCGCGGGCCGAGGCCGCGGCGCGCGGGCTCTCCGAGGCGGTGGTGCTGCGCTACCTGGCGAACTTCCGGTATTTCCTCACACCGCCCGACCGCGACGGCCTCGAGGCCTTCGCGTGCCGGATCGACACCACGTTCCGGCCCGGCGACTTGAGATACTGGTCCCAATGACAACGGTGGTCGAGCGTGCTCGACCCTTCACCAGCGTCGCCCTCCCCGGGCGACCGTTTCCCCTCGGGGCCGCTTGGGACGGCACCGGCGTCAACTTCGCGCTGTTCGCCGTGCACGCCACGACCGTCGAGGTGGTGCTGTTCGACACCGCCTACGACCCGGAGCCGAGCGCCAGCTGGACGCTGCGCGAGCGGACCGGCCCGGTGTGGCACGGCTACCTCCCGGGGGTGCGCCCCGGCCAGCGCTACGGACTGCGGGTCGACGGGCCATGGGCGCCGCACGAGGGCCACCGCTTCAACCCCAACAAGGTGCTGCTCGACCCGTACGCGCGGGCGATCGGCCGGCCGTACCGCTGGCACCCGAGCCTCATGGGCTCCGTCGTCGGTCCCGGCGGCGAGGTCCGCGAGGAGACCGACTCCGCGCCCTACGCGCCGCTCGGCGCCGTCATCGACGACGCCTTCGACTGGCAGGGCGTGGCGCCACCGCGCGTCCCGTGGGAGGACATGGTCCTCTACGAGACCCACGTCCGCGGCATGACGATGCTCCACCCCGACGTGCCGGAGGAGCTGCGAGGCAGCTTCCTGGGCCTGGCCTCGCCGCCGGTCCTCGACCACCTGCGCTCGCTCGGCGTCACCACCGTGTCGCTGCTGCCGGTGACGCCGGTGGTGGACGAGCCGCGGCTCCTCGATCTCGGCCTCGGCAACTACTGGGGCTACCACCCGCTCGGCTACTTCGCGCCCGAGCCGCGCTACTCCAGCAACGGCCCGCTCACGGCGGTGAACGACTTCAAGACGATGGTCCGCGAGCTGCACCGCGCCGGCATCGAGGTCATGGTCGACGTCGTCTACAACCACACCGGCGAGGGCGACCACCGCGGTCCGACGCTGTCGTTCCGCGGCATCGACAACCGCGCGTACTACAAGCTCTCGCCGCAGGACCCGCGCTTCTATTTGGACTACACCGGTACCGGTAACACGCTGGACCCGGGCAACCCCTACGTGCTGCAGCTCATCACCGACAGCCTCCGCTACTGGGTCACGGAGATGGGCGTCGATGGCTTCCGCTTCGACCTCGCGTCGGCGCTGGCGCGCGAGCTGCACGACGTCGACATGCTGTCGCCCTTCTTCACGGTCATCCAGCAGGACCCGGTGCTGTCGCGCGTGAAGCTGGTCGCCGAGCCGTGGGACGTCGGCCACGGCGGCTACCAGGTCGGCAACTTCCCCTGGCAGTGGCTCGAGTGGAACGGCCGCTACCGCGACGCGGTCCGCGCCTACTGGCGCGGTGATCCGCAGCGGGCGGCCGAACTCGCCAGCCGCCTGGGCGGCTCCGCCGACCTCTACGCCCACAACGGCCGGCGGCCGTGGGCATCGGTCAACTTCGTCACCGCCCACGACGGCTACACGCTCGCCGACGTGGTCAGCTACGAGCGCCGCCACAACCACGCCAACGGCGAGAACAACCGCGACGGCCACCAGCACGAGGTCTCGAGCAACGCGGGCGTCGAGGGGCCCACGGATCGCCCCGGCGTGCGCCGCCGGCGGCTCGTACGTCGCCGCGGCCTGCTCGCCACGCTGCTGCTCTCCCAGGGCGTCCCCATGCTGCTCGGCGGGGACGAGCTGACGCGCACCCAGCAGGGCAACAACAACGCCTACTGCCAGGACAACGAGGTCAGCTGGTTCGACTGGGCGCTGGACGACGAGGCCGAGGACTTCCTGGCGTTCACGCGCGAGATGGTGGCGTTCCGGCGCGCGCACCCGGTCTTCCGCCGCCGCAGCTTCCTCACCGGCCGCCTGCGGCCGGACGGCCGCCGCGACGTCAGCTGGTGGCAGCGCGACGGGCGCACGATGACGGCGGCCGACTGGCACGACGACGACCCGGCGTTCGGGATGCTGCTCGACGGCGGCGCTCTCGCGGAGAGCGGACCTCCGGATGGCGCCCACGCGAGGGCGCCGCGCCTGCCGGGTGAGGTCGACGTCTTCGGCGAGCCGCTGCGCGACGACACCTTCCTGGTGTGGTTCCACGGCCCGCGCGGCGGCCCGGTGGTGATGCCGCCCGCGCCCGAGGGCATAGGTTGGCGGCTGGTCATCGACACGGACGTCGGCCTCGTCGCCGAGGGCGGCACCGGGCCGGTCGTGGCGGCCGGCGCGCGGCAGCGACTCGTGTCCGAGGGGCTGTCCGTGTGGCTGGCCGTCGGGGGTTGAAGCGCCGGGGACGGTCGTCGGCGCCCCGCACGATCGCTGCGTGTGGGCCCCGTCACCGGCCGTGGGGTGAGGCGGCGGTACCTTCGGCCATGGCGCCGACCCCAATGACACCTCCGCGGCCTAGGCGTGTTTCCGTCTCGCCGCGTCGCCTGGGACGTGGATGGCACCAGAGACCGTCCTGATCGTCGACGACGAGCCCGTCAACGTCTCGGTCCTCACCTCGGTGCTGCGCCCGCACTACGACCTGCGGGCCGCCACGACGGGGGAGTCGGCGCTGCGGATCGCGGCTAGCGAGCCCCGACCCGACCTCATCCTGCTCGACGTCGTGATGCCGGGGATGGACGGCTTCGCCGTGCTGAGGGCGTTGCGCGAGGATCCCGCCACCGCCCATGTCCCCGTCGTGTTCCTCACCGGGATGACGGACGCGGATGACGAGGAGCGCGGCCTGCGCGAAGGGGCCGCCGACTACGTCACCAAACCGATCCGTCCCGCCGTCGTGCTCGTCAGGGTCAAGACGCAGCTGGAGGCGAAGCGCGCACGCGACCTGTTGCGCGATGAGAACGCGGTGCTCGAGGCCGAGGTGCGGCGCCGCACGGCAGACAACGACCTCGCCCAGGCGGTCGCCATCCGCGCCCTTGCGCATCTCGCCGAGATGCGCGACACGGACACGGGTGAGCACATCCACCGCACGCAGTCCTTCGTCCGCGAGCTGGCCCTGCGGCTGCGCCACCACCCGCGCTTCGCCGCGGCCCTCGACGACCGCACCATCGAGCTGATCACGCGCTCGGCCCCGCTGCACGACATCGGCAAGGTGGGCATCCCCGATCGCATCCTCCTCAAGCCGGGACCCCTCGATCCGGACGAGTGGGAGACGATGAAGACGCACGCCGTTCTGGGCGCCGACGCGATCGAGCGCGCCGAGGACGACGTCGGCGTGCCCGTCCAGTTCCTCGCGCTCGCGCGCGAAATCGCCCGTTGGCACCACGAGCGATGGGACGGCCGCGGGTACCCGGACGGCCTACGTGAAGACGCCATTCCGATCCCGGCGCGGCTCATGGCGCTCGCCGACGTCTTCGATGCGCTCATCTCGCCGCGGGTCTACAAGACGGTGATGTCGTACGACGAGGCGCGCGCCATCATCGTCGAGGGTCGCGGAACCCACTTCGACCCCGACGTGGTCGATGCCTTCGTCGCCGGCTTCGAGGCGTTCGTGGCGATCGCCGAGGGCAGCCGCCAGGCTCGTTGAGGTGCATCGCCTGGTCCTGGCGCCGCCGACGGTCGTGCTGCTGCTCGTCGCCCCCGTCCTGGTCGCCTTCTACCGCCACCACCCCGCGGGCGAGCGCGCGTTGGTGGCGCAGGTCGCCGCGCTCGAGGCCAGCTGGCTGGAGACCTGGTTCGACGAGCGCCGGGCCAGCGCGGGCCTGTCGGGCACGAGCTTCCCGCCGGCCGAGCCGTACCTCGCCGCCACGCTGGAGGGCTCGACGGGCGACGCCGTTCGCGTTCGGTCGTACCG
>JAHYJQ010000185.1 GCA_019429025.1 Trueperaceae bacterium
GGCACGACACCGACACGCCGATCGAGACGATGGTCCGGCACCTCGACCGGCTCGTGGAGCGGGTGGGGGAGACGCGCGTGGGCCTGGGGTCCGACTTCGACGGCGCGACGATGCCCAAGGCGATCGGCGACGCAGCGGGGCTACCGCGGCTGTTCGACGCGCTGCGCGCCCACGGCTGGGACACGCAGCTGCTCGAGCGGGTGGCCTACCGGAACTGGCTCGCGCTGCTCCGGCGGGTGCAGGAGGCTTGAAGCGGAGGCTTTCGGCGGCGCCGGCGCCGCCGAAAGCCACGCACTAGCTCAGTTCGCGCCGCCCGCCAGCTGACGGACGTCGAGCAGGAAGTTGCCGTCGGTCGGCAGCATGATCGTCTGCACGGTGGGCGCCAGGCGCTGGGCGAACTCGAGCTGGATGAGGTCGGGGTTGCCGCGCAGGGCGTCCGCGCGCAGGCGCAGGGCCTCGGCCTCGCCGGTGGCGCGGGCGATGGCGGCGTCGCGCTCGCCCTCGGCCTCGATGACGCGTCGCTGGGCCGAGATCTCGGCCTGCCGCCGGCGGTTCTCCTCGACCTCGACCTGCTGCTCGGCGGCCTGCTTCTCCTCGATCGCGTTGGTGATCAGCGTGGGGATGCGCACGTCGCGCAGCAGCACGCCCAGGATGCGGATGTTGTCCGGCTCGAGGCTGGTCATCAGCTCCACCTCGATGCCGCGCTGCAGCTCGGCGCGCTGGGCGCTGATCAGCGAGGCCGCGTTGTAGTTGGCGATGCCGTCGCGCACGGCCGTGCGGATCTGCGGGCGGAGGCGGATCGCGACGTACGACGGACCGATGTCCTGGTGCAACGCCGCGGCCTCGCTGGCCACCACCTGGTAGAGAACGGTCACGTCGACGCCGATGTCGAGGCCCTCGCTCGAGCGGGCGTTGATCTGGTCACCCGTGCTGGTGGCGAGGGTGATCTCCTGCTGCCGCACGTCGTACTGGGTGACCTGCTGGAGGACCGGCAGGACGATGTGGAAGCCCTCGGTCAGCTCGCGGTCCTGGACGCCCCCGAAGACGTTGAACATCACCCCGACGTGACCGGCGGGGATGACGACGAAGGCGTACGAGAGGAAGGCGAGCGCGGCGCCGGCGAGGATGCCCGCGACGCCCGAGAGGCGGGCCTTGGGGGCCTGGTTCTGGATCCCCTGGACGAGTAGGGCGGCGCCGAGGACGGCGAGCGCTCCACCGATGAGCAGCAGGAATGGCATGGGTCGACCTCCGTTGTCGAGTCTAGGGCTTGGACCGCGCGTGGATGGGTCGCCGACCTACGGTCGGCGTCAGCCGGCCTGGTGCTTACGGGCGGCGCCGAGGGGGTTGGCGACCGCGTGGCGGGCCGCCGCCCAGGCGCGCTTGAGCTCCTGCTCCTCGAGCGGGAGCGCGTCGACGTCGGCGTCGGCGAAGCGCGCGACCTCCTCCTCCTTGGCCGCCAGCAGCGCGTTGAGCACGGCGTGCAGCGTGCCGCGAACGGCGAGACCCTCGCGCAGGAGGTCCTGCAACTCGAGGACCCGGTGCACCAGGTCGTCGTGACTCATCGACTCCAGCTCGGCGCGGGTGCGTTGCATCGCGGCCTCCCGAGCCATGCTACCGCGCCCGCGGGCGGTACCCTGGCCCATGCCGACCCTCGACCCCCGCTGGCCTTCCCTCATGGTGCTGGCCGAGCGCTACCGCCAGGGTGAACTCGATCCCGCCGAGGTGACCGAGGCCCACCTGGCCGACCTGGCGCCTGGCAACGTCATCCGCCTCGTCACGGCCGAGCGCGCACGGGCGCAGGCCGCCGCCGCCTCGCGCCGCTGGCGCCGTGGACACCTGCGCGGCCCGCTCGACGGCGTGCCCATCGTCCTCAAGGACCTGCTCGACACCGCGGGCGACGTCACCGGCGCTGGCTCGCCCGCCCTGTTCGGGGCGCCGCCGGCCGCGACCGACGCGCCGGTCGCCGCCCGGCTCGACGCAGCCGGCGCCGTCTTCCTGGGTAAGAGCACGATGACCGAACTGGCCTTCTCCGGCCTCGGCCTCAACCCCCACACCGGGACGCCCGGTAACGCCTACGATCCCGCCCGCGTGCCGGGGGGCTCGTCGAGCGGGACCGCGGTGGCCGTCGCCCGCGGCCTGGCCGTCGCGGGCGTCGGCAGCGACACCGGCGGCTCGGTGCGGATCCCGGCGGCCTTCAACGGGCTCGTCGGGCTGAAGACCACCGACGGCGCGATCCCCACCGACGGCGCCGTGCCGCTGTCGACGACCCTCGACACGCTCGGTCCGATCGCGCGCGACGTCGCGGACGCCTGGGCGCTGTGGCGCGCGATGGCCGCCCTGCCGGTGGCGCCGGCGGCCGTCGCCGAGCGGCGCGGGCGCTTCTGGGCGCCCCCGACGGTGTGGCAGGAGGGGCTCGACGAGGGCGTGCGGTTGCGTTTCGAGGCCGCCCTGGCGGCCCTGCGCGACGCGGGGCACGAGGTCGTCAGCCTGCCGTTCGGCGAGCTCGCCGAGCTCGACGGCCTCTACGCCCGCTACGGCAGCTTCGCCGCGCACGAGGCCTGGGCGCTGCACGAGGCGCTGCTCGAGCGGCACGGGGCGGAGATGGACGCCCGCGTCGTCGACCGCATCCGGGCGGCGGCCGGGCGGCCGGCCTCCGACTACCTGCGCATGGGGTACGCCCGCGAGCGCCTGCGGCGCGCCGCGTGGGCGCGGGCGACCGGCTTCGACGCGCTGCTGGCGCCGACCGTGCGGATCGCGCCGCCGCTCATCGCGCCGCTCGAGCGCGACGAGGAGGCCTACGTGGCGGCCAACGCGCAGGTGCTGCGCAACACCGCGCTCGGCAACCTGCTCGGTGGGCCCTGCGCGAGCGTCCCGGTCGGGTGCGACGACGAGGGGTTACCGGTCGGCTTGATGATCGCCACGGCGCCCGGCGAGGACGCGGCGGCGCTGGCGTGGGCGGCGGCGGTGGAGCGGCTCGGGCTTCACCCTCGCGGCTGACGAGGGCCGTCCCGCAACCCGCGTCAACCGCCGGGCGGGCGCGGCACCCAGGCGGGCCGCGACAGCACCGTGATCGCCGCGACCAGGCTGGCGGCGTACTTGACGAGGACGTCGGTGACGATGACCTGCGTCATCCAGGCGGCGGTGGCGAAGGGTGCCCCCGCGAACGCCAGGGTCGTGAACACGATCGTGTCGAGCGGCGCCGAGACGGCGTTGGAGCCGGCCACCCGGGTGAGCCAGCGGCGGTGCAGCAGCCGGTGGTACACCTCGGTGTCGGCCGTCTCGCTGATGAGGATCGCCAGGAAGCTGACCGCCACGTAGCGCAGCGGGGTGCCGACCGCCAGCGCGGCGACGACGTTGGCGGCGGCCGCGACCACGATGACGCGGTACACCACCAACCGACCGAAGCGGTGCAGCCGGTCGCGCTGGGTGAAGGTGACGCCGAAGAAGAAGGTGCCGACGTTGACCAGGAAGAAGTCGCCGAGGGGCAGGAACGAGTCGAAGGTGAAGTTGGCGAGGATCGTGCAGCCGACGTACACCAGCGCCGCCCCGTAGAGTTCGGGGCGCTCGCCCGGCAGCGACCGCAGCAGCGCGACGACGAGCAGCATGACCGGCACCGTGGTGGCGTACGCGAGCGGCAGGCCCGCGACCAAGGCGCCCGCCAGCGCCAACCCGGCGCCGATGGCGGCCGTCCAGGTGACGTGTGGGCGCGGCAGGTGGGCGGCCGCGGCGGCGGCGGGGGCCCCGAGCAGCGCGCCGAGAAGGGCGATCACCACCCAGGGCAGCGTGTCCGGTGGCGATTGCCCGAAGCGCGACAGGACGAACAGCAGCGCGGCGGACCAAGGACCGAGGACGAGGGCGCCGGTCAGGACGAGGGTGGCGGCGTTGGGGCGCGGGGGTGCGACGTGGGGAGCGAGCACGGGGGCCTCCGGGCGACGCGGCCGTCGCCGGTCGGGTGCGGGCGGCGCGCTGGCGGCGCCCGTGACGACGGCGGCTCGGCACGTGGCCCACGGTATGTCACCTCCCGTGGAGCCTGGCTTCGCCGGAGGCTAGCACGCCGCCCCGCGCGCCGGGAAGCCGCCGCGGCCATGGCCGGGCAACGGTGGTGGCCGGGCAACGGCAGTGGCCGGACATGAGCATCCCCGCCCGGCAAGGCGGGCGGGGACCCCCGCGTGGTCGGGGCGAGAGGATTCGAACCTCCGACCCCATCGTCCCGAACGATGTGCGCTACCAGGCTGCGCTACGCCCCGACGCGACTGCGCATCGTAGCGCGCCGCGCTCGGGGGGGTCAAGCGATCCGGCCGCGGCTCGTGACGCGATCGCGTCACGGCGGCGGCGGGATCGCGGCGGGAGCGCGCCGGGTCCGCGCCGGGCCCGCTCGTCAGTCGTCGTCGGGATCGCGGAACGCGAGCGCCAGGGCCTCGCTCACGACGCCCGGCGTGAAGCCGCGCCGGGCGAGGAAGGCCGCGGCGCGGGCGCGGCTGCGCTGGCGGTCGAGCCGGGGGTCGCGTCCGCCGTCCCCCGCGGCGCCGTCCTCCGCGTCGCCTCGGGGCTCGGCGGGGGCCGGCCGCCCCGCGAACCGCCACGCGTGCTTCGCGAGCAGCGCCGTGGCGGCAGTGAGTTGCTGCTCGTCGCTCAGGCCCGGATCGTCGTCGTCGCCGGCGAGGACGCGCTCGATCAGCGCCTCGTCGATGCCCTTGCGGCGGAGGTCGGCGCGCAGGGCGAGGCGGCCGCGTTCGTCGCGCCGGCGCCGCACGAAGGACGCGGCGAACGCGCGGTCGTCGAGCAGCTGCAGCTCCTGCAGCCGGGCGACGGTCTCGACGCAGAGCGCGGGGTCGAGGCCGCGACGCGCCAGGCGGTCGCCGAGCTCGCTGGCGGTGTAGGCCTGGCGGCCGAGCAGCCACAGGGCGTAGCTCCAGGCGCGCTCCGGCGCCAGCGGGCGTGGCGGGCGGCGCGAGGGGCTCAGCGCAGCACCTCGGCCGGCCGCAGGCCCGCCGCCCGCCGGGCGGGGAGCAGCGACGCGAGCACGCTGGTGACGAGCGACACGGCGCATACCCAGGCGACGTCGAGGGCCTGGACCTCGACCGGCAGCTGGGTGATGAAGTACAGGTCGCCCGGCAGCGGGTAGGGCTGCCAGCGGAAGTAGGCGGCGACGCCGGTGCCGAGCAGGGCGCCGAGGGCCGTGCCCATGCCACCGAGCAGCGCGCCCTCGAGGGTGAACACGCCCATCACCTGGCGGGCGCTGGCGCCGAGCGTCCGCAGCACCGCGATCTCGCCCGTCTTCTCGGCGACGGCCAGCACCAGCACGTTGGCGATCCCCATCGCGGCCACGAGCACGATGAGGAAGACCACGACGGAGATGACGGCCTTCTGCAGGCGCAGTTGCTGGAGCAGGCCGGAGAACAGCCGCTCCCAGGACGTCGGCCGCAGCGCGTAGCGGTCCCCGAGGCGCTCGCCCGCGGCGCTCGCCGTGGTGGCGTCGACGAGGCGGACGTGCACGCCGGACCAGCGGTCGTCGAGGTCGAGGTAGTCCTGCAGCCTCTCCAGGGGGACGTAGGCCACGACGGCGTCGATCAGCTCGTTGCCCACGCGGAAGGTCCCGGCGACCCGCAGCGTGAGGGTTCGGCCGCCGATCTCGCGCAGGACGACCTCGTCGCCTTCGATCACCCCGAGTTGGGCCGCCAGCGAGCTGCCCAGCACGACGCCGTCCTGCTGCCGGAAGGCTTCGGCGGCGAAGGAGAGGGCCGGCAGGTCGAGCACGCGGGCGTGCGCCTCGGGGTCGATGCCGAGCAGCTGGGCGTAGCCCTGCCGGGCGCTGATGCCCAGCGCGGCGCTGGCGCGGCGCGCGATCAGCGCCTGGCCTGCCACGAAGGGCGCGGCGGCCAGGACCTCGGGTTCGTCCGCCAGCATGCGGAGCAGCGCGTCGTCGGCGGGCAGGCTGCCGTCGGCCGACCAGGGCTGCAGCGACACGTGCGGGGTCGCCCGCAGCGTGGAGCTGACGAGCTCGTCGACGAAGCCGTTGGTGAGCGACAGGGCGACGATGAGGACGGCGACGCCGACGGCGACGCCGCCGACGGTCAGCGCGCTCTGTAGCGCCCGGGTGCGCACGTGGCGCCAGGCGAGGAACGGCACCAGCGCGCCCACGCGGCGGTCAGCGGCTGGCGAGCCAGGTGACGGGGGCTTGGAAGCCGTTCTCGGCGATGGCCGGGTCGAGGAAGGGTCCGTCGCGGCCGTAGCGCACGACCTCCACCTCGAGCCGCCGGACGCCCCAGGCGACGGCGCTGGCGTGATCGGCGAACCACAGGTCGATCTGCTCCGTCTTGCGCGGGTGCATCGTGTCCTCGACGACGAACAGGTTGGCCTCGAGCAGCGCCTGGTAGGCGCCGGCGCCGCGGCCTGAGTGGAAGTTGCCCAGGTCCGTCAGCCGCACGAGCGTGCCGTACGGGAGGTCGGCACGCAGCAGGTCGCGGCTGACCGCGATGATGCCCCAGCTGGTGCGGGTGCCCGTCGCGGTGGTGAAGGGTTGGGCG
>JAHYJQ010000186.1 GCA_019429025.1 Trueperaceae bacterium
CGCGAGCTCGGGTTCACGCTGCCGAGCGAGTCGATCGCCGAGTCCCTCGGTGCCGGCGATACCAGCGAGCGCCGCGGCCCCAAGGAGCGCGACGACCTGCTGCGGCAGTTCCGCGGACGCGACGACGAGCACCCGCCGGAAGGGACCTCGATCGCGGACGACCTGCTGGTCGCGGTCCCCGACCTGGAACTGGGCATCCCCTGTCTGGAGCAGGCGCTGGTGATCGCGGGCCGCGAGCGCGCGCGGGTGTACGCGCTGCACGTGGCCGCCGATCAGGACGTGGCCGCGGGCGACGACGTCGACGCGCTCCGCCGCGAGGCGATGGCGGCCGCGGAGCGCGCGGGCGTCGAGTTGCAGTTCGCCGTCGCCGTCGGCAACCCCGCGCAGGAGCTGCGCGAGCGCGCCGCCTGGGTCGACCTGCTGGTCGCCCCGATCGTCGTGCCTGACGCGGCGAGGGGCTGGCGGCTGGCGCCGCGGCACCAGGGGCTGCTGCGGCGGACGCCCTGCCCGGTCCTCGTGGCCGTCGGCGCGGTCAGCCCTCTGGAGCGCGCGCTGGTGGCGTACGACGGCGGCGCGCGCGCCGACGAGGCGCTGTTCGTGGCGGCCTACGCGGCCGCCAAGTGGCGCACGGAGGTGGTGGTGGCGACGGTGGCCGAGACGTCGCTCGGCGCGACCGCCATCCTCGACAAGGCACGGTCGTACCTCGAGCCCTACGGCGTCCGCGCCGACTACGTCGAGCGCCAGGGGCCGGTCGCCGAGACGCTCGTGGCCATGGCCGACGACCGCGGCTGCGACCTGGTGCTCATGGGCAGCTACCGCTACTCGCGCTGGTTGGAGTCGCTGCTCGGCGGCGTGCTGGAGCGCACGCTGCGCGCGGCCGGGCGGCCGGTGATGGTGCTCTGATCGACGCGCGCCGCGCCGCCGCGCGCTGCCCAGGGCACCCCGCAGGCGCCGTCCGCGCAGCCGTCGTCGCTGCGACCCGCGATCGCGTAGCGGCGCGCGGCCACGGCGTCATAGGCGCGGTCCGCGAGCCAGCGGACGCCCGGCAGGTGGTACGGGAGCGCCAGTAGGCCGAGCGCCGGGCGCGTCAGCCGCAGCAGGCGCACGACGGCGGCCGCGCCCGCGTACACGCGCCCGTCGCGGTCGACGAGCTGCAGCGCCTTCACGGCCTCCTCGGGGTCGACCCAGGGCACCTCGGCCAGCGCCGTCTGCAGCGGCGCGATCCGCAGCCGCCCGCCGGAGAGCCGCCGGGCCCGCTCGGCCTGGGCGGTGCAGAAGACGCAGGCGCCGTCGTAGAGCGCGAGCGGGAGGAGGGGGGCGGCGGCGGCGAGCTCGGCGGGGGTCGGGTCGCGAGGTGCGCTCGGGCGGGCCACGGGGCCAGCATACCGACGGGTGCCGCGATGTCGGTCAGGAGGGGGCCGTCGCGCACGGATGCGACGCCGTCCAGCCGGCGGGTGGCGCACGCGAACCGCGGCCGCCCGCCTTCCCCGTGCCGGTGACCCCAAGGACGCGCCGCCCCCTCGGGGGCGGCGCGAGAACGCGGTGGTCGGCGCTTACGGCAGCGTGATGGGGTCGAGCAGGATGCTCCCTCCCTGGACGATGGTGTCGCCGCTCAGCTTTACGTAGGACGCGACGGTGGCGAGGACGGTGTTGGTGCCCCACTGGTTGTTCCTGGCGTCGATCTCGTCGGCCACGTTGAAGAGATCGGCGACCTCGGGCACGGCGTCGATGACGAAGTCGAAGACGTTGCCGCTCACGGTCGCGTCGATGCCGATGGCGGCGCCGGCCTGGTCGCCGAAGACCAGTGCGCGGTCGAAGTTGGTGAAGGTGTTGCCGCTGGCGGTGATCGCGACGGGCGTCCCGCCGCCCGTCGTGACCACGCCCAACGCCAAGGTGCCCGGTGCGGGCGTTCCGGTCGAGGAGACCTGGTTGCCGCTGAGCTCGGCGTTGCCGATGCCCCGCAGCAGCAGCCCGTAGCCGACGACGTCGACGTAGCCGACGACGTTGTCGGCGAGGGCGAGGTCGGTGCCGGCGTCGCCTTCGAGGAGCCAGCCGACGGCGCTGGGGCCGAGCGCGACGGCGTTGTCGGCGATCGTCCCCGCGGCGTTGGCGAACTGCATGAACAGCTGGACCTCGGCGCCCAGGGCGTTGCCGGCGACGTTCAGCGTGCCGCCGGCCAGCTGCAGCATGACGATCGAGCCGCCGTTGCCCGCGGCCGCGAACGCGTTGCCGGTCATGTCGAACGTGTCGTCGTTGGGGTCGATGCCGACGCACTGCACGACCACGGTGGAGGCGTCGTCCGCCCCGACGTCGTCCGCCGTGACGTCGTTGTCGCGGAAGGCGCACGATCCGTCCAGGGCCATCAGGAGAACGGATGGGCTCGCGTCGCCGATCGCCGCCATCGTGTTGCCGTCCCATTCGGCGCTGCCGCCGTCGAGGTCGGGAGCGATCACGACGATCTGGTCGTCGCTGGCGATGGCGTTCGAGGCCAGCGTGAGCGTGCCGGGCGAGCCGGAGATCATGATGACGCCGCCGGTGCCGAAGCCGTCGCCGGCCGACAGGTCGTTGCCGCTGGCGACGAGGTTCCCCGGCTCGCCGCCGCCGGCGATGGTGATGACGGCGCCGGTGGCGTCGATGGCGTTGTCCACGAGGGTGAGCGTGGTGGGGACGTTCGCGACACCCGTCAGCGCCTCGAAGGCGCTCGGCCGGTAATTGACTGGGTCGTCGGCCTGCGACACGCCCACGCGCACGGCCGCGTTGCCCGTGAGCGTCACGTTGCCCTCGCCGATGAAGCTGGCCTCGTTGAGGATGACCGTGTCCAGGTGCGAGCGGATGAGGACGTTGTCGCGCAGCACGATCGGCGCGAACTGCGTCCTCACCAGCAGTTGACCGACGTCGTTCGCGTCGGCGAGGTCGGCGTCCAGCGCCTCGATGCTGCTCTCGGCGATCGTGACGGGTCCGCCGGTGTCCAACCCGGTGCCGACCGCCAGCGCGAGGACCGCGCCCAGGATCTCGACGTCGCCGTTCGCGGCGCGGACGGTGGAGGCCGTCACGCTCAACCCCGACTCGGCCAAGAGGTTGACGCCGCTGCCCGCGAGGAGGCTCGAGCCTCCCACCGAGACCGACCCGGCGACGGAGGCGAGGAAGATGACGTCTGCCGTCACGTCGGCGCCCTCGACCACCATGTCCTGGCTGGACAGCAGGTACACGACCGTGTTCGGGCCGTCGACGGTGACGCCGGAGAGGGTGAGCTCGACGGCCGGGATCGCCATGATCGGGAGGCCGAAGAACCCGCCTCCGGCGTCCTCCAAGAGGGTGACGTTGGCGAAGGTGATCCGCGGGAACGCGACGCCGGCGGGGGCGACCGTCACCTCGGGCATCTGGTCGAAGGTGGTCGCGGCGACCTCGGTCCTCTTGACGACGCCGTTGGCGAGGGGTGGCGGCGGAGGGTCGACGCCGATGGCCTCGAGCCCCGCCAGCGGCGCGGCGAACGTGGGTTGCGCGTGTGTCGGGAGCGCGGGCAGCGACGCCGCCGCGGGGAGCGCGATCGTCCTCGTCCCGAGCTCCAGGGGGCTTTGCGCGCCGGTCATCGACGACACGGAGACCGTGCCGAGCGTGCCGGCCAGGGTCCCGTGGAAGTACGCGAGTTCGTCGGTCTGGAGGGTCAGGTCGGCCACCGTGACGGTCGCGCCGAAGTCCGCCAGCACGATCGCGCCGTTCGGGGCCGCGAGGCTGGTGGCCGCCTCGCCACGGCCGTACAGGCTACGGTTGTCGATCAGCAGTTCGTCCGGCGCCGCGCTCAGGTCGTACGCGGCCGCCTCGAGCAGGACCGCCGTGCCGGCGGGTTGGCCGTCGAGGAAGCCCTGCAGGTCGGCCGCGGCGCCGGTGAACGCGACACCGACGAAGAACGGCGAGAACGCGTCGGCGCCCTCGTCGGTCGTGACCTCGACCTCCTGCCACGCTTCCGGGGTGCCGTCGGCGACGACCGCCTGGATCTCGTCGTCGCTCCAGCTGGTGATGGCGGCAGCGACGCCACCGATCGTGACGCTGCCGTCGGCGCCGAAGTCCGCGCCGGTGATGACGATGGTCGCTCCGCGCGGCGCGACGGACGGCGCCACGGCGGCGACCTCGGGCGGTACGGGATCGGGGTCGGGCTGCACGGGTGGTTGGCCCCCGCAGGCCGCGAGCGCGACCGCGAGCGTCACGATGAGGAGGAGATTCCGGGTGCGGGCCATGGGTACCTCCAGGTAAGGACCTGCTGGGAGCCATCGGGTCGGCGCGGTCGGTCGATCGGCCGAACGGCGCCTCGGCGCGGAACGGGCGAGGTGTGCCGTCAGCGGCCTGGCTTGGCCTTCTGTCCTGGGCTCGATGGCGGGCAGACGCCTGGAGTCTAGGCGTGGGCGTTCGCCGGCCGCGGTGAGAAAGGTGACTCGGCGCCCCAGGCGCGAGCGGGAGGGTTCAGGTATCGCCGGGGCACGAGGTCGTGCCCGTGAAGGCGTTCCCGGACTTCGGCAGCCGTCCTGCGACGGTGTCGCGCGTGATCGTCCCGCTGATGCCGACGGTGCCTGTGGCGATCCGCTCTCGGAGCGGACGAGCGGGCCGACGGCCCCCCACCTGCTACCCTGAGCCGACATGGCCAAGCAGCCCTCCCTCACGTCCCAATCCGACGATTTCAGCGCCTGGTACAACGAGCTCGTCTACCGGGCCGACCTGGTCGACCTCGGCCCCGTGCGCGGCACGATGGTCATCCGGCCGTACGGCTACGCGCTGTGGGAGAACATCCAGCGCGAGCTCGACACGATGTTCAAGGCCACCGGCCACGAGAACCTCTACTTCCCCATGCTCATCCCCATGAGCTACTTCCAGCGCGAGGCGCAACACGTCGAGGGCTTCTCGCCCGAGCTCGCGGTGGTCACCCACGCGGGCGGCGTGGAGCTCGAGGAGCCGCTGGCGATCCGGCCGACGTCGGAGACGGTGGTCGGCGAGCTGTACGCCAAGTGGGTCCAGAGCTACCGCGACCTGCCGCTGCTCTACAACCAGTGGTGCAACGTCGTGCGCTGGGAGATGCGCACGCGGCCGTTCCTGCGCACCACCGAGTTCCTGTGGCAGGAGGGCCATACGGCGCACGCCAGCGAGGAGGAGGCGCGCTTCGAGGTGCGGCAGATGCTCGACGTCTACGCCACCTTCGCCGAGGAGTTCGCGGCGGTGCCGGTGATCCGCGGGGAGAAGACCGAGGGCGAACGCTTCGCCGGCGCGGTGCAGACGCTGACGATCGAGGCGATGATGCGCGACGGCAAGGCCCTGCAGTCGGGCACCAGCCACTACCTGGGACAGAACTTCGCCAAGGCCTTCGACATCAAGTTCAACGACGTCGACAACGAGCAGGCCTTCGCCCACACGACCTCGTGGGGGCTGTCGACGCGCATGATCGGGGCGATCATCATGGCGCACGGGGACGACGCCGGCCTGATCCTGCCGCCCAAGCTGGCGCCGACGCAGGTGGTCGTGGTGCCCATGGGGCGCAGCAACGACGAGGCCGGACGGGCGCGCGTCGCGGCCGAGGTCGAGCGCCTCGCCGGCGAGCTGCGGCGCGCGGGCGTGCGGGTGCGCGTCGACGCGCGCGACGCCAACCCGGGCGCCAAGTTCTACGAGTGGGAGCAGAAGGGGGTGCCGCTGCGGGTCGAGATCGGACCGAAGGACCTCGACGCCGGCACCGCGCTCGTCAAGGACCGGCTGGGGACGGACAAGACGGCGGTGCCGCTCGACGGCCTCGTCGCGTACCTCGTCGACGCGCTGCCCGCCTTCCACGACCGCCTCTACGCGCGGGCGCTCGCGTTCCGCGAGGAGCGCACGGTGGAGGCCCACACCTTCGAGGAGCTCGTCGCGGGCGTGGAGCGGGGCTTCGTCATCGCCACGCACTGCGGTGATCCCGAGTCGGAGCGGGCGATCCAGGAGGCGACCAAGGCGACCGTGCGCTGCATCCCCCTCGAGGGCATCAGCGCCGAGGGAACCACCTGCGTGCACACCGGCCGGCCGTCCGGGTACGCGAACAAGGTCGTGTTCGGCCGGGCCTACTGATCCGCGATGAGCGAGCGCCACGTTCCCCCCGTCGCGACCGGCCTCGCCGCCGAGGTGCAGCGCGCCGTGCGCGAGCGCGCCAAACGGCGCGGGCTGCACGTCGCGTTCGGCGAGGGCCGCCGCTCGTCGGACGTGACCCTGGTGGTCGTCAAGGGTGATCGCGTCGACGTGCTGCGCCACGCCCCCGCCCTCTTCGAGGGCCTCGGGGTCGACCAGGAGGCGGTGCGCTCGAGCCAGATGGCCGAGTCCTTCGAGCTGGTCGTCGCGCTGATGCTCCCGCGCGAGCGGCGCCGCCGTCGCGACGCCGAGGAGCGCCGCGCCAGCGAGCTGGTCGACGAGGATTGACACGCTGGCGGCGCGGGCGGCTACCCCCGCGGTTCGCCTGCTGCGCCGTGCTTG